>NZ_SOCE01000001.1:0-111060 GCF_004365175.1 Kribbella voronezhensis
CCCCCGAAGAGGCCTTACCGCTCGACTTGCATGTGTTAAGCACGCCGCCAGCGTTCGTCCTGAGCCAGGATCAAACTCTCCGTTGAAATCTATATACCAACCCACAAACACAAAGAATGCAGGAAGATAGACTACTTTGAGTGATCCTTTGAACATCAGAGACAATCAAACTGACTTGAATCAATATTTTCAAAGGAATCCGAACACGAACAACAGACAACCCCACACCCAAAACCTCAAAGAGGCCCGGGGCGGATCAGGATCATCCAATGCCGTGAAACGGGTTAATGCTAAATTTCGGCATTGACTTTCGGCACGCTGTTGAGTTCTCAAGAATCGGACGCACACCGCGCTCCACACTCTCGTGTTAAGCTCCGGGGCAACCCGCCAAACATTACTGTCCCGTCCGCAGCCAGTCAAATCGGCTACTTATCCGGTCCAGCCACTCCGCGACCCAGCCACCGAAACCCGCCACAGGCACGTTTCGGCTACCAAAACTTCAGGGAGTGTTCGAAGCGACCGGCCGCTTCCGCGTCCCGCACTCGCTCCAACAAGAAGAACATTAGTGTGATTCGGCCGGAAAACCAAATCGAGGTGGCCGGCCAGTGAAGCCACCGCAGTACCGGCCGTTCTCCGAGTGCTGGGCAAGCTTGAAGTCGGCGTAGCCGACGCCCAGGACGAGTGCGAACCGGGTCATTCCGCTAGACCCCTGCTGCTGAGCCTGACTCGGCGAATTGGGTGCGATAGAGCAGCGCGTACTCGCCGTCCAGGGCGAGCAGCTCCTCGTGGGTGCCGCGTTCGACGATGTTGCCGTGGTCAACCACCAGGATCTGGTCGGCGTTCCGCACGGTCGACAGCCGGTGGGCGATCACCAGCGACGTACGACCTTCCAGGGCCGTGTCGAGGGCTCTCTGCACCGCTACCTCGGACTCCGAGTCCAGGTGAGCTGTCGCCTCGTCCAGAACGACGATGTGCGGCGCTTTCAGCAACAGGCGAGCGATTGCCAGTCGTTGCCGCTCTCCCCCGGACAACCGGTGACCGCGATCGCCGACGACGGTCTCCAGCCCATCGGGCAAGGACGACACCAGGTCCCACACCTGCGCCGAGCGGAGCGCCTCGACCATCTCCTCGTCGGTGGCATCGGGTTTCGCGTACGCCAGATTCGCACGGATCGTGTCGTGGAACATGTGCGCGTCCTGCGTCACGTACCCGATCGCCTCGTGCAGCGACCGCAGAGTGACCTCTCGAACGTCGTGCCCACCCACCTGCACCGAGCCGCCGGTCACGTCGTACAAGCGGGCGACGAGGTTCGTGATGGTCGTCTTGCCGGCGCCGGAAGGACCGACCAGTGCGACCATCTGACCGGCCTCGACGGTGAAGCTGATGTCTTCCAGCACCTGCGAGGAGACCCGCTTGTCGAGGACCGCCACCGACTCCAGGCTGGCCAGCGAGACCTGCTCGGCCGTCGGGTAGGCGAAGGCGACGTGGTCGAAGGTGACCGTCGAAGCATCCTTGGGAAGCGCTCGCGCGTCCGGGGCGTCCTTGATCATCGGCTCGAGATCCAGTACTTCGAAAACGCGCTCGAACGAGACCAGCGCGGTCATCACGTCGACCCGCACATTCGACAGGGCGGTCAACGGACCGTAGAGCCGCCCGAGCAGAGCCACCAGGGCCAGCAGCGTCCCGACGGTCAGGGTCTGCCGAACGGCCAGGTTGCCACCCACGCCGTACACAAGTGCTGTCGCGAGTGCGGCGACCAGGGTGAGCGCGGTGAAGAACACGCGGCCCAGCATCGCGATCCGGATCCCCAGGTCGCGGACCCGGCCGGAACGTTCGCCGAACTCCCGGTTCTCGATCTCCGGCTGCCCGAACAGCGTGACCAGCAGGGCGCCACCGACGCTGAACCGCTCGGTCATCGCCGTCGACATCTCCGCGTTCAGCTGCATCTGTTCGCGGGTCATCGCCGCGAGCCGGCGGCCGAGATACCGCGCCGGGAGCAAGAAGACCGGGAGCAGCAAGATCGCCACCACCGTCAGCTGCCAACTCAGCGCCAGCATCGCGCCGACCACCAGGATCAGGCTGATCACATTGGAGACCACACCCGACAAAGTGGAGGTGAACGCCTGCTGCGCACCGATCACGTCGGTGTTGAGCCGGGACACCAGCGCGCCGGTCTGGGTGCGGGTGAAGAAGGCGACCGGCATCTGCTGGACGTGCGCGAACACCTTGGTCCGCAGGTCGTAGATCAGGCCCTCACCGATGCGCGCCGAGAACCACCGCTGCATCAACCCCAGGCCCGCTTCGACGAGTGCCAGCAATGCCACGACCAGGGCGAGCGCCGTCACCAGGCCCGCGTTCCCCTTGGTGATGCCGTCGTCCACGATCTTCTTGAACAACAGCGGCGAGGCGATCACCAGGAACGCCGAGAGCACGACCAGCACCAGGAAGACGCTGATGTGCAGGCGGAACGGCCTGGCGAAGCGCAGGATCCGCCGCAGCGTCCCCTTGGTCAGCTTCCGCTCCAGAACGGACACGTCCTGGCGCCGCCAGCTGCCCATGCCACCGCCGGGCATCCCGCCGCCCATCCGCATTCCTGAAGACATCCAGTCCCCTCCCGCACTCAGCTCGTCAACCTTGACAACACTTCAGGTCAGCGGATGCTTCCCGACCTCACAGACCGCCGGTCAGCCGAACGCCGCGATCAGCTCAGCGAGCCGCCGTGACTGTGCCTGTCGCTCCGCCTTCAACTGCTCCTCGTACGGACGATCGGCCGCGCCGAGCAGCAACGCCTTGGTCTCCCGGACAGCACCGACGAGCGGTGTCAGCACGGCATCCGTCAGGTCCTTCACCGTCGCCGCCAGATCATCGGCCGGTACGACGATGTTCGCCAGGCCGAGCTGATGTGCTTCGTCGGCCTCGACCCAGCGCGACGTCACGCAGATCTCCAGGGCTCGCGAATAGCCGACCAGCTGCACCAGCGGCTGGGTCCCACCCAGGTCGGGCACCAAGCCGAGCGCGGGCTCGCGCATGCTGAACTTCGCGTCCGGCGTGATCACCCGCAGATCGCAGGCCAGTGCCAACTGGAAGCCGGCGCCGACCGCGTGCCCCTGCACCGCCGCGATGGTGATGAGCTCCGGTCTCCGCAACCAGGAGAAGCCGGCCTGGAAATGCGCGATCAGCTCGTCCAGCTCCGCGGCAGGCTTCTTCCCCAGGGTGAGCAGCGGCTCCTGCCCGTCGACCGGCTCGCCCATCATCAGGTTGCGATCGAGGCCGGCCGAGAACGAAGGACCTTCCCCGGACACGACGACGACCCGCACCTCGTCCGGCAGCGAGGCACCGAAGTCCGACAGCGCGCTCCACATCGCCGGAGTCTGCGCGTTGCGCACCTCCGGCCGGTCCAGCACCACCCGGGCCACTGGCCCGTCCACCGTCAATCGCAGTCCGAGATCCGTCATGCCATGGAACATACGCGAACCACCCGCACTTTCCGTGCGGTCCTCGTCACCTGTGGAAAGACTGCTGTGGCGAACTCCCGGAGCCGTCAGGCGAGGGAGACCAGGTCGGCGTAGTCGTTGGTCCAGAGGTCTTCGACGCCGTCGGGAAGGAGCAGCACGCGTTCCGGTTCCAGGGCCTCGACCGCGCCCTCGTCGTGGGTGACCAGCACGATCGCGCCGGTGTACGACCGGATCGCGTTCAGCACCTCGGTCCGCGACGCCGGATCCAGGTTGTTGGTGGGCTCGTCGAGCAGCAGGACGTTCGCCGCGGAGACCACGAGAGTGGCCAACGCGAGCCGCGTCTTCTCGCCACCGGAGAGCACCCGGGCCGGCTTGTCCGCGTCGTCACCCGTGAACAGGAACGAGCCGAGCACACTGCGCGCCTGGGTCTCGTTCAGATCCGGGGCGGCCGTCTTCATGTTCTCCAGCACGGTCCGGTTGACGTCGAGCGTCTCGTGCTCCTGCGCGTAGTACCCGAGTTTGAGCCCGTGTCCGTCGATGACCTCGCCGGTGTCGGACTTCTCGATCCCGGACAGCACCCGTAGCAGCGTCGTCTTGCCCGCGCCGTTCAGCCCCAGTACGACGACGCGCGAGCCGCGGTCGATCGCCAGGTCGACGTCGGTGAAGATCTCCAGCGACCCGTACGACTTGGACAGCTCCTTGGCCATCAACGGCGTCTTGCCACACGGCGCCGGCGTCGGGAACGAGATCTTCGCGACGCGGTCCGACGCGCGCTCGTCCTCCAGCGACGCCATCAGCTTCTCGGCCCGCTTGAGCATGCCCTGCGCGGCCGTCGCCTTGGTCGCCTTGGCGCGCATCTTGTTCGCCTGGTCGATCAGCTGGGTGGCCTTCTTCTCCGCGTTCGCCCGCTCGCGCTTGCGGCGGCGTTCGTCGGTCTCGCGCTGGGTCAGGTACGCCTTCCAGCCGACGTTGTAGACGTCGATCTCGGCCCGGTTGGCGTCCAGGTGGAAGACCCGGGTAACGGTCTCCTCGAGCAGGTTCACGTCGTGGCTGATCATGATGACGCCGCCGGCATACCCCTTGAGGAAGTCCCGCAGCCACACGATCGAGTCGGCGTCCAGGTGGTTCGTCGGCTCGTCGAGCAGCAGCGTCTCGGCCTGCGCGAACAGGATCCGGGCCAGCTCGACCCGTCGCCGCTGACCACCGGACAACGTGCCGAGCGGCTGGCCCAGCACCCGGTCGGGCAGGCCCAGGTTCGCAGCGATCCGGGCGGCCTCCGACTCGGCGGCGTACCCACCGGCGGCGTGCAGGTCCGCCTCGGCCCGTTCGTACCGGCGCATGCCCTTCTCGCGGGTCTTGTCGTCCGCACTGGCCATCGCCTTCTCGGCATTGCGCAGCCGCCGGACGACCTCGTCCAGACCGCGGGCGGCCAGGATCCGGTCCCGGGCCAGTACTTCGAGGTCGCCGGTGCGCGGATCCTGCGGGAGATACCCGATCTCACCCGACGAGGTGACCGAACCGCTGGCCGGCAACCCCTCACCGGCCAGGATCTTCGTCAGTGTGGTCTTGCCGGCGCCGTTGCGCCCGACCAGACCGACCTTGTCGCCGGGACCGACCCGGAAGGAGGCAGGCGCGAGCAGTTGTCTGGCCCCGACACGCACCTCGAGGTTGGAGACAGTGATCATCGCGGGCAGGCGTCCTCAAGGTCGGGGATGTCGGAGAGGTAGCGGACGACAGCGCAGCGTCGCAAGACGGCACGGTCCCCCGCATCGAGGCTTGTGGCCTCAGCCGGAAGTGATGCTTCAGCCCCGATCTCCAGTGCGCGCATCGCAGTGCTCGCCTGGGACACCGGACAAGTGCCCCTCTTCCGACTCTGGCCTCTAGTGTATGTGCTGTGAAATTCAATCCAGACGCCGACTTGGACACCAGTGGTGTCGAGGACACCCGCGGCAGCGGAGGCGGTGGCGGCGGTCTGCTGCCGGGCGGGATGGGCATCCCGGTCGGGGGCGGTATCGGCGGCATCATCCTGCTCGTCGTCATCCTGCTGCTGAACGGCGGCCTGCCCGGCGGAGGGGGTGGCGGCAGCGACCAGCCGGTGACGCGCAACACGGCGCCCGGCAACCTGGATTCGTGCAAGAAGGGCACCGACCTGACGTCGAACCCCGAATGCCGGTTCGTCTTCTACCAGAACTCGATCGAGGGCTTCTGGGCCGCCGAACTGCCGCGCCGGGGCAAGAAGTACACCAGGGCCCCGCTGCGCGTCTTCGACGGCTCGGTGAACACCGGCTGCGGTCCCGCCACCAGCGCGGTCGGGCCGTTCTACTGCCCGCCGGACCAGCGCGTGTACCTCGACATCGGGTTCTTCCGGACGCTCGAGCAGGAGCTCGGCGCCAAGGGCGGCAACTTCGCCGAGGCGTACGTCGTGGCGCACGAGTACGGCCACCACATCCAGAACCTGTACGGCATCCTCGACCGGATCAAGTCCCGCGAGGGCCCGACCTCGGACTCGGTCCGTTCCGAACTGCAGGCCGACTGCCTGGCCGGCATCTGGACGCACCACGCGACCACCGCTGTGGACAAGGACGGCGACAAGCTGATCACCGGCCTGACCGAGGACGACATCAGCCGCGGACTCGACGCGGCCGCAGCCGTCGGCGACGACCGGATCCAGAAGCGCGCCCAGGGCCGCGTCTCCCCCGAGACCTTCAGCCACGGCACCGCCGAGCAGCGGATGAAGTGGTTCAAGACCGGCATGGACTCCGGCGACATGACCGCCTGCGACACCTGGTCCGCCAACCCGCTCTGATCCGCACGGAAGAACAAGATCGCGCGCGACAGCAAGAAGTTCGGCCCCGGGAGGATTCTCCCGGGGCCGAACTCTTCTGTACTACGGAACTACGCGACTGCTGCCGGGCGGCGGTAGCCCGGGAGGAGTTCGTCCACCAGTGCGTCGGTTTCGGCCTCGGCGCCGCGGGGGCCGCCGTGTTTGGCGAGGGCGGTGTACATCTGGGCGGCCACGTTCGTGACGTCGCTGGACGTACCGAAGTGGGCGGCCAGGCGCAGGGTCGCGCGCCACAGATCCTCGGAGGCCGGGGAGAAACTCAGCCCGGTCTGCAACGCCGTACGGGCCAGGTTGCCGTCGTTGTGGCGCAGGCTGGCCTCTGCCAGCTTGAGCGCCGCGTCGACGACCGCTTCGGCCATCCGCCGCTCGATCCCGGACGCCGCCAGCCACGAGTAGCGGCCGGCCGGCAGGTCGGCCCAGGACGGGCCGTGGACGAGGCTCAGCGCCGTCGACAGCGGTCCGCGCGGGTCGTCCATCAACGACGCCTGCTTGGCCAGCGTGCGGAACACGTCCCAATCGACCCGGACGATGCTGCGATTGAGCATCCAGCGGCCCGACTCGTCGGCGTACATCGCGTCCAGGCCGAGCCAGTTGCGGGTGTGCTCGAGAGCGGCGTCGCGCAGTTCCTCGCTGATGCCGCGCGGCCAGATCGCACCGGCCAGCACGTTCGGGTGGACGCCGTAGTCCTGGCTGGCCAGGAACGCCACGATCTCCGTCGACAGCTGCACGCGGCCGTCGTCGATGGGGCCGCGGGCATCGACCTCGACCGGCCCGAGCAGGTCGACCTCGACCGGCGCCGCCTGGCTCAGGTCCGAGGAGGAGAACTCGTACGCCGGCATGTCCTGCTCGATCCGGCGCTTGTCCAGCGCCTCCGACTCGGCCGTCTTGAACAGCGACACCAGGTCGGCGAACTGCGCCGGGTTGATGCTGTGGGCATCGACCTCCAGCCCCAGCAGCCGGCAGACCGCGTTGTTCTTCTCGTCCACCACGAACCGCCATGGCGAACCGAGCACATCACCGACGACGACCACCGCGACACAGCGCTTCGGGTCGGCCGCGAGCCGGGCCAGCCGCTGCTCCTCATCCGGCGAGGGCGGCGCCGACACGAAGATGATCTCGGCACCCCACAGCAGCGGATCGGGGTACGCCATCCTCGCGTCCGCCACCGAGTCGGCATCCCGTCGGCCGCACGCCTGCACCTGCGCGTCCGTACGGCGGGTCACCTCGTGCAGCGCGTCGTCCAGCTTGGTCCAGTAGCTCAGCCGGCTCGGAGCCAGTGTCGACAGGTCGTCGCCGAAGCCGACCATGCTGACATGCGCGCCTTCGGACCACAGGTTCGTGGCCAGCTCGGCGGCCACCGAACCGACGACGTCACGCGAAGCGTCGGTGACGCCGCCGAAGCTGACGATGCCGTTCGCGGTGTCCAGGTCGATGAGGACGGTCGAGCCGTCCGCGTTCTGGCCGAGCGTGACGAGCGTCGGGTACGGCGCGGGTGCGTCCACCGGACCCTGAGGGGCGTACGCACGTCGCAGCACCCACCTGGTGCCCTCGGCAATGACCTGCCACGGACCGGGCGGCGGCGCCTGGGTCTCCCCCGGTACCAGCACCAGCGTCAGCGCGCGGTCTGTGACCAGCGCGGCCACCACCTTCGGCATCGTCCGGTTGTCCTCGGCCATGGACGCACCGAGCATCCGCAGCGAGTTGTCGACGAACTCGGCAGTCGGTACGTCGGCCGCCAGCCGCAGGGCGACCTCGGTCTGGCGATGGCCGGCCGCCTTCGGACCAGGCCCTTGGGCCCAGCCCCGGCGGCGCTTGAGCGCCAGTGCGATCCCGGCCGCGAGCAGCGTCGCGCCGAAGCCGTAGATCCCTGCCTCGACCGGGTCGACGCCGTGGCTGCCCGCGGCGACCGGAACGACGTCGGGCACCTTGGTGCCGCCGGCAGCAGGGTCGCCCGGCTGTGCGTCCGCAGTACCGGGGGTGTGGGGCTGGACCGTGCCGACACCCGGCTGGTCCGGCTCGGCGTTCCTCGCGGTCGGATCGTTGACGGCACTACCGATCCCGATCGACGACGGCTTCTCGACGCCTTGCTCCTCGAACCAGCGACTGCCCTTGCCCGCCGCGTCCTCGTGCGAGGTGCGGCTCTCGATGGTGCCGCCGCCCTTGGGCTTGGCCTCGGTCGGCCTGGCCTGGGTCGGCTTGGCCTGGGTCGGCTTGGCCTCGGTGTGCTTGCCGGGCTGGTCGATCTGCACGCGGACCGTGTGCACGCCCGGACCCTTGGCGTCGGCCGGCAGGCGGACCTGCCAGCCCGGCATGATCAGGTCCGGGTTCGTCAGCCGCCGGCCGTCCGGCTGCAGCTTGGACTTGTTGAGGTCGTAGATCTCCTTGTACCGCCGGCCCTCACCCAGGTAGCGCTCGGCGATGTCCCACAGGCAGTCGTAGTTGCGACCCTGCGGCGGCCGGACCTCGGTGTACTTGACGACCTGCCCGGCCTGATGGTCGTTGTTCGTCCGTACGCCGGTGTGCGTCGTGCCGCTGAGGACCGTACTGCGGGCCTCGGTCTGCCGGAAGTTCGCGCCCTGGCTGTTGTCGCCGCCCTGGGTCACGCTGATCGACGACGGAGTCGTGCCGGAGGTCGTCACCGCGTTCGCGGCCGGGAGCGTGACGCTGGTGGCGCCCGCGATCAGCACCACACCGGCGATCAGCTTGCGCGCGAGGTTCTGCGAGCCGCCGCCGAGCGGGATCCGCGGCGACAACCCGTGGCCGCGGATCTCCGTGACGGCCTCGGCGATCAGGCAGATCACGAAATGCAGCCAGGCCACCCAGATGAAGAACGCGATGATGCCCAGCACGGTGTCGGTGCTCAACTGGTCGAACAGCAGATCCCGCGTCGGCATCTTGTCCGGCCACGGCGTCCCGAAGAACCGCAACAGCACATACGGCACCCCACCGACGATCGCCAGGATCGCGACCAGCGAGACCAGCCCTTTCAGCCGATCCGCCCCCGCACTCCCCGACCCCCGCTGCGGCAACCGAGCAGACCGCACCGGCTCACTCGTCTTCACCATCGTCGTCCCTCCATAACCCCACCGTCAGCCACCGATTGCCTGTACTTCCTGCACAGGAAGGCGCTGCACCGCGTGCACCTTGGCATGATCGACGTTCTTCCAATCCTGGTTGTTCCGCCAGTAGTCGACCTGCCAGGTGATCGTCAACTTGACCGTGTACATCCCGTCCGGCTGGCTGGCGCTCGAGCGCTTGTAGACGTGGCTGCACGGATTCACCTGGTGGAACGGATCCTTGGTTTCGTCGTAACCGTCCGAGCCGACCGGAAGGACGCCGCCGAGACAGGTGAACTTCCCCGTACCGTCGCCCGGGTCGATCTCTATCTGGCTGACCAGCGCGCGCATCGTGAGCCGCTCACCGGGGGCGTAGTTGGCGATGTCCAGATCCGTGCCGAAGTTTTTCAGGACATAGGAGGACTCCGGCGTGAGAGTGAAGTAGGCCGGGATGTTGACGCGGGGCGTGTAGGTCGGATTGACCTGCAGGACCGGGTCCGGATAGCTCTCGTCGAAGTACGTCCAGAACTTGTCCATGTACGTGCCCTTGCCCATGCACTGCTTGCGCTCCTCCTCCGAGACCGGCACGATCGCGCGCTCCAGGTGAGCGTTGACACCACCGAAGTTGGAGTTGAGGTCGTACTGAACGATGGTCAGCCGCAGGACCCACTGCTTGCCCTCGGGCGGGTCCGGAAGCTTGATGCCCTTCGGAACCTCGAAATCCCGGCACGGAACGAAGACCTGTCCCGGCTGGAGCCGGTCCTTCCACGGTGGCGGAGCGGGACCGTCGCTGACCTGCCCGTTGCTGCAGTAGGCGCCGAAGCCGACCGAGTTCGCGTACATGCTGCAGACTCGGTCGCCGGAGTGGACCGTGTCCGCCGTCGCGAGCGACGAGGGCATGGCGATCAGCAAACCGAGCACGGTGCTCAGGGCAATGAAACCGCGGGCGACCCTGTTTCGCATCCTCACTCCTGGTGGTTGTGCTGTCAGTAGGTTAGCGCCGAACGGGTGCATCTTGCCCGCCGAAGCCTGCTGACCGCCACTGAGTGACGGCCATTCCGATCTAGGCCGGATAGCGCACCTTCGAGCAGTCGATGCCCTTCGGCATCGGCTTGGCCATCTGATACATCGTCCAGCCGTCCCCGGTCCGCACCATGTCGATCGCCTGCGGTGCGCCGTGTGGGGCGGTGACAACCCATCGCTTCGTCTTCGGATTCCAGTACTGCGCGGTCTGCGAGCGGCACAGGCTGACCCGTACTACGCCGTTCGGCTGTGGCTTGGCACCCACCACGACGATGCTGGCCGGCGGGCGGAGTACCCAACCGTTGGACTTCGCCGTCTCCACATTGATGGCCGTGTCCGCGTAGAGGAAGGCGGGGAAGTTCGCCTTGATCAGCTCCGAATTCCCCTCTGCCATCGCCTGGAAGTACAGCGGGTACTTGGCCACGAGCCCTTGGACGGCAGGCGTCGACCCGTAGTTCCCGGTGACGATGGTCAGCTTGGCTTTCCGCGGCGGCGCAGCGGTTCGGGTGGGCGTACCGGGGTTCGACGGCTCGCTCGTTCTGGGGGCCGGACTGGACAACGTGACAGTCGGCTCGCTGTCGTCGCCCACGCCGACCGGCAGGGTGCCGTTGTTCTTCTCCGACCCGCCACACCCGGCGAGCAGCAGGATCGCGGTCACGACGCCTGCCAACCTCATCGCTGGACTTCGCACGAAAACAACTCCTCGTGGAGCGGGGACACGCTGATGGACCGGGCTCTTCATTCGGTACTCCGGACGGCCGGTGCGGCGGGGGCGCCACCACCCGGCGGTGCCGATGACGATCCGCTCTCGGTCGGCTTGGAGCTGGAAGCGGTGTCGGACGGGTTGGGACCGGACGGGTCGGGACTGTCGGTGGGCGTGATCGTCGGCTTGCAGGACGCCGGGAAGGGAAGCGGGATCGGTGGTGTCCACGGTGGGGTAGGTGAACCGATCGTCCAGCTCGGGCAGGGGAAGTCGATGGTAGGCGGGTTCGCGGACGTGATCGGGGCCCCAGGACCTTCGAGGCTGGTCTCGACGACGATCGGAGGGATGGTCGGGCTGTCGTCCGCCTTCTTCACGCCTTGTTCGGCATGTGCTTCGCCCTGGCCCTTCGCGGTCAGGTTCTTGATCCCGACCATGCCCAGGAAGCTCGTCTTGTTGTCGATCTGCACGTCGACCTTCAGGTGCTCGGCGTCCAGTTCGGTCGCGCCACAGCCGGTGACCGCCGGGTCGTTCGTCCTCACCTGGGCACAGAAGTTCGCTACCGCGGCACCGGCCTTGGAGACGTCGATCTTCGCCTCGGAGGAGTTGAAGTCGATGGTCGCCACCCCTGCGCGGGCGGCTTCTTGGGCGTAGCCGACTGCTCGGGATTTGGCGCCTAGTTGGCGGCCGCCGTCGATGACTAGGCCGGCGAGGGTGAAGATCATGACGGCGAGGATCGCCACCGCGGGGCTGAGGGCGCCGCGGTGGTTGCGGAGGGCATCGATCAGGCGGTTGGCGCGGGGGGCGTCGATGCGGAGGTAGGCGACCGTACGCCGCCACGCGCCACGGCCGGCCCCGGGGTCAGGGAGCATCGCGGACACCGCGGTAGGGGTCTAGGGAAGAGCTGAACTTCTTGGTGATCTTGGTGTCGCCGCCGATGCCGAGCAGGCCCAGGTCGCGGTAGTTGATGGTGCAGGTCACCTCGACCGACAGCGGGCTGCCGGCGGTGAAGGCGGTGGTGATCGAGCCCTCGGCGGAGGTTTTGCAGGACTCGACCGACTGACCCATCGTTCGGGAGACGGCGTCGTCGACGCGTTTCTGGGCGTCGGACAGGCTGCGGGCCTGGCTGGCGGCGCGGGCGCCGTCGCGGGCCGCGTTCTCCAGTTGCGAGGAGGTCTGGAAGTAGCGGCCGCAGGCGAGCAGGAACATGAACAGGATCAGCAGCAGCGGCGCCAGGATCACCATCTCCAGCGCCATCGTCCCCCGCTCCCGCCGCGACCTGCGCGCGGACAGCCGGCGTACCGCGCGGTTCCCCAGGGTCATCGGGCTCACTTGTCGTCGGCTTCGAATTGTTCGATCGGGCCGGTGGCCGTCTGGCTCACCTTCAGGGTCAGGCCGGGGACCAGCGAGACGGTCTCGCCGGTGACCGTGAACGACACCTGGCCCTCGGGGTTGTTGTACGACGGGGTCTTGACCTGGGCGTCGCCGAGGGAGTTACCGCCGAGCTGTTGTGCGTACGCCTCGATGTCGGAGCGGACCTTCTCGCCGATCGCCGCGGTGTAGAGCGGCGGCTGGACCAGGCGGAGCCGGGAGACGCCTTCCTGGGCAGCGTTCAGCGCGACCGACCGCCCGTACAGCCACAGGGCGGTCTGGATCGAGATGAAGATCAGCGCGAGGATCGACGGCGCGAGGATCGCCAGTTCCAGCGAACTCGCGCCGCGCTCCGAACGTCGTCGGGGCGGCAACGGGATCAGCCTTGCTGGATGTCTTTGGACCGCCGGTCGATCACGCCCTTGACGATCCCGCCGATCAGCAGCGCGGCGGTGACCAGGATCGCGGAGATGATCGCCCACTCCAGGGCGGAGGCGCCGAGCTCCGTCCGGCCTTGTCTGGCGCGGGCCCGCTGGCTGTCGGCTCGGGCCAGCGCGTAGCCGACCATCACGCGGACGAGCTGAATTTCCGTGTACATCAGGTTGCCTTCCCTGTTGAGACCGAACCCGGACCGGGGCTCAGTATGCCCTCTCCGACGGACAGAATCGCTGCTTGGATCCTTCGGGTACCCATCTCAGCTGCCCAGGATCGACGCGCCGGCGGGGTAGCCGAGGAACAGCATGAAGGCGGCACACATCACCAGCTGCGCCACCAGCATCGACTGCGACCGCTCCCCCGCCTTGCCCTCGACGTCCGCGAGTTCCTTGCGCCGCAGCGATGCCGCCCGCGACAGCAGCGAGGCGCGGATCTTGGCGCCCTCGTCACCGGCCAGCGCCAGCGCGGACGCGAGGTCGCGCAACTCCTCGACGCCGAGGTCCTCGCCGAGGCGCGCCATCGCGTCCCAGGGCGTGATGCCGATCAGCCGGGCGTTCGCCAGGGCCTGCCGGATCCGTGCCATCGCCCAGTGGTCGCCGATCGTCGAGGCGGTCATCAGAGCCTCGGGCAGACCGCGGCCACCGGCCAGGTTCATCGCGACCAGGTCGAGGAAGCTGCCGACCACGTGCCGGAAGTCGCGGCGTCGCTGCTCCGCCTCCTTGCGCAGCGTCAGGTCCGGCAGGAAGAACGCGAACGTCATCGCGGCCAGCGTCACAACCGCCGGCGACGCGCCCGGCGCGCCGAAGCCGACGTACGACGCCAGGAACAGGATGAACGGGATGAACACCAGCGCGCCGAGGGCGAAGAACACCTTGGTGGCAAGCATCGTCGCGAACGGCTGGTTCATCACCGCCAGATCGCGGCGGAGCCGGCCGAACGCCCAGCCGCGCGCGTTCGCCTCCTGCTCCAGCCGCCGGCCCAGCGTCTCCCGGGCCTTGTCGACACCACCGAGCACCCGCTCGCCGGCCGCGCTCGCGGTGGCCGCGCTCGTGTACCCGGCCCGGCCGGCGTCGATCCTGGCGATCGTGGACAGCACGTTCGCGGACGGCCGGATGAACATCCGGACCAGCAGGAACACGCCGAGCCCCGCCAGCGCACCCGTCAGATAAGCCCACATCATCCGCCCACCACCTCCATCCGGTCGTCGCCGGCTCTGGCGGCCCGCTTGTTGTCCGAGCGGATCAAGAACCGCTCGGGCACCTCGATCTTGGCCAGCCGCCGCAGCCAGACCAGGCCGACGGCGTACAGCAGGATGACCAGGAACAAGACGAACTGGCCGACGAAGCTGGTGTACGGCTGCACGTACGTCGGGTTGAACAGGACCAGCGTCGCCGCCACCAGCAGGGTGATCGCGACCACCACCTGCACGCTGCGCCGGGTCGACCTGCGCTCGGCGGCGACCTTCCGGCGTACGTCGAGTTCTTCGCGGGCCGAGTCGGCCAGGGCGCTGAGCACCTCGCGCAGACCCGGGCCGCGCAGCCGGGAGTTCAGGACCAGGGCGGCGACGATCAGGTCGGCCGACGGGTCGTCCAGGTCGTCCGCGAACCGCATCAATGCCGAGGGCAACGGTTCGCGGATCCGCAGCCGGTCGACCAGCAGGTTCAGCGCGGGCTTGATCGCCGGCGCGGCGTTCACCGCGGTCGCCGGGATCGCCTGCTCCAGCCCGACCGCGCCGGCGATCGTGTCGCGCAGCGCCTCGGTCCAGGTGGCCAGCGCTTCCAGCCGGTCGATCGCGCGGCGTTCCTCACCGGTGCCGCCGAAGAACCGGTCGGCCAGCGCGGCCAGCAGTCCCAGCGCCACCGCGAGCACGAGCCACTCGGTGACGACGAGAACGAGGAGGCCGACCGCGACGCCGGCGCCCAGACGGATCAACTGCTTGCGGTTGTCCACGCTGCTGCTCCGCCGGAACAACGACGGCGTCTCTTCCCGCGGCTCGGTACCGCGCAGCGCCACGATCAGCAGCAGGACCGCGCCGCCGACCACCGCGCCGCAGATCAGGGCCAGCAGAGTTCTGTCCGTCATCGGGTCACCTCACGCCCAGCGTCCGTGCACCATCGGCTGATAGCCGAAGTGCTCGAGTTCGTCCATACAGGCGATCGGCGCGTGCGCGGCCGCGCGGCCGTCCGGCCCGGGCGCGAACACCTCACCGGACAGCACCCGGCCGTCCCAGCCGGTCACTTCACGGATGCTCTCGACGAAGCGGCTCATCGTGCCACCGGTCTGGTAGTCGTTGTGCTTGCGGACGAACACCACGAAGTCGAGCGCGCCGGAGATCAGCATCTGGGTGGCTTCCATCGGCAGCCGCTCCTGCGACTGGATGGCGTAGGTGCTGATCCGGTTGAACACCTCCAGCGAGCTGTTCGAGTGGATCGTCGACAGCGAGCCGTCGTTGCCCTGGCTCATCGCGTTCAGCATGGTGACGATCTCGTCGCCGAGCACCTCACCGACGATCACCCGGCTGGGGTTCATCCGCAGCGAGCGGCGGACCAGATCCGCCATGCTGACCTCGCCGACACCCTCGGCGTTCGGCAGCCGCTCCTCGAACGCGACCACGTTCGGATGCAGGTCCTTGAACTCACCGAGGCCGAGTTCGAGCGAGCGCTCGACGGTGATCAGCCGCTCGTGCGGCGGGATCTCGTTCGCCAGCGCGCGCAGCAGGGTCGTCTTGCCGGAGTTGGTCGCGCCCGCGATCATCACGTTCTTGCGCGCGGCCACGGCGGCCCGCAGGAACGAGGCGATGTCCTCCGACATGGTGCCGTTGGCAACCAGGTCCTTGAGGAACACGCGACCCAGCCGGGCGCGCCGGATCGAGACCGCCGGCCGCGACGTCACGCCCATCACGGCCGACAACCGGGAACCGTCGGGCAGCCGCAGGTCCAGCTGCGGGTTCGCCGAGTCGAACGGGCGGCTGGTCAGGCCGGCGTGCGCGGCCAGCACCTGGATCAGCTCGACGAGCTCCTCGTCGCTCTCGGCCACCGGGCCGGGCCGTTCCTCCCGGCCGTCGCCGTACTGCACGAAGACCTGGTCGTACCCGTTGATGTCGATGTTCTCCACGTCGAGGTCGTCGATCAGCGGCTGCAACCGGCCGACACCGAACAGCGCCGAGTGGATCGCGCCGGCGATCTGCGCGTCGTCCTCCGGCGTGGGCGGGGTCCGCCCTTCGGCCAGCTCGTACCGCGCGTGGTCCTCGAGCACCTGCACGATCAGGGACCGCGCGTACTCGCGTTCGTCCTCGGCACTCATCGGCGGTACGCCGTTCACCTGGTCGCGGCGGCGCTGTTCGTTCAGCCGCTCCGCGACCTGGGTCCGCAGCTTGCGGACCAGTTCCTGGTCGGTGATCACCGCCCGTCCCTCCACTCGTCCGTGGCCGGGCCGTACCCGCTTTCTGACTGCGGGAAGGCGGCCTGGGCCATGTCGAAGTCGCGCTGGGTCGGCCGGGCGGCCACGGCGGCCATCTCGGCGGCGATGTCGGTGGCCGAGCGAATCAGCGGCGTACGGTCCAGGCGGCCGTGGCCGCGGCCGTCGAAGAACGCGGCGCCGACCGGGTCGTAGGCCAGGTGCCAGCGGTGCTGGATCGGCATGGACATCGCGTCCAGCACCGACCACACCTGCTTGACGCCGTCGCGCCGCTTCGGGTCGGCGACCACGATCACGCCGAGCTGGGCGTCGACGTGATGCACCAGCGACGCCAGCCGCTCGCGCAGATGCGCGACGGACGAGCCGGTCGCCGTACAGACCATCACGACCAGCCGGGCGGCCTGTACGACGGGAAGTTGCGGCGAGGCCGGCCCGATCCGGCCGCAGTCGGCCAGTACGTCGGCGCTGTGCATCTGGTTGAACGAGATCCCCAGCGGGGCCCACAGGCCACCCATGCCACCGATCTGCTCGGCGGACCGGACCCCGATCATCACGTCCAGCCCACCGTCCAGCTGCTGGCTGTGGGCGAGGATCACGTCGTCGCCGAGGCCCTTGCGGCCGGCCGCGGCGAGGCTGATCAGCCCGCGGTCGGAGTTCAGCGGCTGACCACCGGGAGCGGTCATCCGGATCGCGACGTCGCTTCCGGCCGGATCACACTCGGCCAGCAACACCGGCCGCGGCCACAGCGCGCCGAGCACGAGGCCGGCCGTCGTCACTCCCGGCGAGCCCTTGGCGCTCGCCAATGCGACCAGTGCCATCAACCGTCTCCGTCGGTCTGGGCGATCGACGGCTTGGTGGCCGGCGAGAGCTTCACCAGAACGAGGTTCTTGCCCGCGGCCGCGGCCGCCACGGCCGTGGAGTTCTCCATCGGCACCAGGACGGTCACGTTCAGCGTCGTGTTCGCGCCGGTCTTGGAATCGGCCACGGTGCCCGTGCTGTCGGTCACCAGGGCGGCGCCGACCAGGACCTGTGGTGCGCCCTCGGCGTTCGCCGACGGCACCCGGATGACCCTGACGATGTCGCCCTGGCTGACGTCGTCCGACGGTGCCCGTCCGCTGTCGAGGCTGACGCCGACCAGCGCGCCGCCTTCGGGGATCGGCTTGGTCGTGAGGTTCGCCTCGGTGAGGAACTGGCCCTTGTACACCCAGCTCGTCGTGTACTTCCCGAGCACCTTGTCGGCGTCGGCCCACAGCACCAGTTTCCCGGTCGCGCCGGCCAGGTCGCCGCGAGCCAGGTCCTTGGAGACCAATTTGTGCCCGGGAGCCAGCGCCTCGGCATCGATGGCGACGAAGTCCTGCCGGTGGCCGCTGCGGACCGCGATCAGCGCGGATCCGGCCGCGCCGAGCAGGATCAGGATCACCGCCAGGGCGGCCAGGGCGGGGCGGCGCTCACGGCCGCTGGGCAGTCGGGTCGAGCCGGAGACCGGTGCCTTGCCGCGGGCGCCGGCCGCCGAGGGACGCGAGGAGGACGAGAAACTCACGCGCCTACCGTAATGGCCACATGGTGCCAACGACGCCGTCAGGTCCGGCTCGTGGCAACCCTGTTACACCTCGCCCGCTCCGACCACCCGGTCGGCACGATCTCCCGGTCGGAGCAACCCCGCGGAGATCTCCGTTCGGCAACCAAGTGGTCCAGCGAGGTACCGGCCGGCGACGCAGGGTTGTAAATCGTTGACTGATCGCGAGAATTGACTGGCGGGCGGTTAACCCCGCCTTTGCTAACGTCCCGACTGACCGTGACGGCTGTCCGGCGAACCGGATCCGAACAGGGGGCCCGCCTGGTGACGACTCCTGCGATTCGCGCTGCCGCACCGGCCGACCGCGCACATGCGGCGCTCGGAACCGCGCTCGGCGTCGTCGCGCCCGAAGCGCTGCTGCTGCAGGACGGTGGCGTCCGGCTGACCGGCGATCGCGATGTCCTCGGCGCCGACGCGATGGGCCGGCTGGTCGAGCGGCTGACCGCCCGGGCCGCGGACCAGGCTTCCGACGACCGGATCCTGGCCGAGGCGACCGCGTTGCTGGGCGCTGAGATCACTCGCGCCCGCGGCGGCCGGTTCCCGGCCGATGGGTCCACCGCGGCACTCGATGCCCTGCTCGACGTACCGGATCTCGGTGCGGGGAGTCGGCAAGAGGCGGAGATCCTGCTGCGCGGCGTACTGGAAGGCAGTGCGGACACCTCGGATTCGGCGGCCGCACGCCTGGCGGAGCTGACTGCGAGGGAGCGCCGGCCGCTGCCTGCCGATGTGGTGGACGCAGCGTGGGATATCCACCGCGAGGCCCAGGTGCTGCAGCGGACCCAGCCCAGCGCAGTACGGCGTACCGGCAGCGGGCGGCATCGCAATACGGTCGGCCGTCGCCGCGTCGCGCTCGTGACGGCACCGGAGCAGCGCAAGACCGGATTGGTGGCGGGCGGCCGTCCTGCGGCTCAAGCAGATCTCACCGACGACGCAGTACTGCGCGCGCTCGCTCAGGTCCAGCCGGCTGACTTCGCGGGCAGTGTGACCGCCCCGCCGACGGCGCTCGACGTACCGAGGGTCGCGGTGTTCGAGACCGCCGCGCACGGCAAGCAGCACGTGCGGGTCGAGATCGCCGACCCCGGCTACGGCCGGGTCGCCGCGGCCGATGTCCGCTCGGGTAGCGCGGACAACCCCCACGTACTACGGGTCGGCGCGCGCGTCGACGATGCGCAGCTGGCCAGGATCTGGGTCAACCAGTTCAGCCGGATCCAGCAGCAGGTCGGCGTCGACCGGCCGCGCGGTTTCGCGGACCGGCTTCGGGCGCTGGTGAATCACGAGGGCCGCGACCGCCGGCTGGCCGGGCAGTACGACGAGTTCCGGCTGCTCACCAGGAACTGGCGAGAGGCTCGCGGTCAGGTCGCCTCGACCGGCCAGGTCAGCGGACCGCAGAGCGTCGAAGAGCTCGAGCGCGATCTGCGCGGTCTCGCGGCCACGATCGGCCGACGAGGCGGCACTCCCCCGGCGTTGCCGTGGACCTCGGGTGCGACCGTCGTCCCGGTGGTCGCCTCGGCCGGGATGACGACGCCCGCGGTCACCGCGGCGCCGAACACCCCGGCCCATCTCCGCGAGCGGGTCACCGTCGAGATCGCCACCCTCGACCGGTCGATCGACGATCTGACCGGACGCGTCGCGGCCAAGGAGGAAAGCGCTGCCGCCGCGCGAAAGGAAGGCGGCAAGAAGCGCGACGACGCCGGCGAGGAATCGGCGAAGAACGACCAGGGCGCCCCGGAGCGGGCCCGGAAGCTGCTGGTCGAGGCCTCGGCCGCCGACGGCAAGGCGAGACGCCACACGGAGCAGGCGGCCGTGCTCCGGTCCGCTCTCGGTGAGGCGACCGAGGCCAGGGCCGCCTATGTTGCACTGGGCAACGAGTTGGACGCGGTCGTCGCCGATCCGCGCAAGTCGATCGCCGACGTGCTCCCGTTGTCGCAGGCAGCGGCGGAGCAGACCGAGGCGTTCCAGCGCAGCCTGGCCAAGGCGGCACCCCGCAGGGATGTCTTGCACAGCGGGGCTCCCACCGGCCGGCTGCCGCATCTGACGGCGCTGACCGCGCACCTCAACCAGGTGCTCGAGGCAAACAACCTTCCGCACCGCTTCACCACCGAGATGCTGCACAGGACGTTGCGGGCCGAGTTCCGCCGGGTGATGTCGCCGGACGGCCTGGTGCTGCCGCTCGGTGGTGATCCGTCGGACGACGTCCGCGAGCTCGCCCAGGTGCGGTTGAAGTTGCAGCCAGGTGAACTGGCCGAGGTGATGGATCCCGAGGTGAAGCTGGCCGAGCTGATGGTCGGTCAGCTCGAGCAGGGCGGGCACGGCGTCTCGGCGACGGCGACCGGGACGTTCGGGCGCACCGGCGGGTTCAGCCTGAAGACGCTGATGGCGATGATGCCGGCCACCGACCCGGTCACGGCGGCGGCCAAGGTCGTTGCCCCCGGCTACGAGTTCGCCTTCGGCCGGAGCCGTTCGGTGACTACGGCCGCCACCGAGTACGCGCTCGGCGGAGCGGTCGAGGACAACCGGGGCGAATCGCAGCTGTTCGAAGGCGCGGCGGGCTGGGAGGTCGAAGTACGGACCTCGGCGGTCGGGCCGTGGTCTGCCGCCGGCCGGGTGGACACGTCCGGGCCGCGCGACTCGGGCTCCCTGAAGGTGTGGGTGTCGGCGGCGTACGTCGTGGATCCGCCGAAGGACACCACCACGATCGCTGAGCTGGGTGAGGCGCGTGACCCGGCGTTGCCGGAGCACGTCGCGACGGACGTCCGCGGGCTCGGCGACCTGGTGGACAAGACGATCCGCGGTACTCGTGAGCGGCTCAATGTGCTGGACCGGGTCGCGCACGACCAGATCCGCAACCTGCTCACCGAGGAGTTGCCGAGCAGGCTGGACGAGGCGACGAAGCCGGGCGGGATCGGCCGGTTGATCTACAGCGGCGGCGAGCCGGTCGCGTACGCGCAGGTCGAGACCGAGGTTGTCTGGGAGAAGGCCGAACTCGTCGGCGAGACCAGTACCGACCACTGGCAGGAACGGCTCCGGGTCGGCTTCTCCGGTGCCACCGGCAACGAAGGGTTCGCCGCGAACAGCTCGTCCTCGCTCACGCTGGGCTATGCGGGCGACGCGCTGTCGGACCTCGGATCGACGAACGTCGACTTCGGGCCGACGGTGAAGGCAGGCCGGAGTACGTCGCGCAGCGACAGCATGAGCGCCGGCGGTACTGCGATTCACCCGAGCGTGCAGCGTTACACCGGGCCGACGCAGGGCTACCGGATGACGCTCAAGCACAAGGTGACCGTGCACCAGATCGGCGGCAAGGGGAAGTTCACCGAGAAAGGCGAGGGCACCGCCCTGCTGCGGTTCCCGGAGAAGGACGCCTTCCGGTACGGGCTCCCGGTCGACAAGGCCGCGGTCGTGCGCGAACCCGACGGAAAGCCGCGGAAGGACAAGAAGGAGCGGATCCTGCTGCGCGGGGATCCCCAGCCGACCGAGGAAGAGCTGCAGCTTCCGGACTGGATCGGCGACGAGCCGGGTCGGATGCGAGGGGCCGGCCCCGCTCTGGTCCAGCACGTCACAGGTGCGGACAAAGCACTCGACGCGACTGCCCGTGCTCTGAGCCGGCAGGGGTTGCTGCCGCCGCTCGACGCCAAGGGTCGGCCGCGCCTCGACGCACTGCCCAAGGACCCGCTCCTGCGAGCAAGCCAGTTGCAGAACTACGAGCGGCTCCATCAGCACCTCTCTGCCCTGCGGTTGGAGACCGGCTACGACCAGGCGGCTCAGAGTGGCCTGCCGCTCGCCCTGGTGGAACACCGCGCCGGCCACGCCCCGCAGTACCGGACGTTCCGGATCGGCCTGCAGCAGAATTTCGGCAAGGCCACCTGTCTCGGGGTGACCGACGCCGAGGCCGTGGTGAACCTGGACATCGCGTCGCGGACATCCGGACGCTCGGGTGGGCGGTCCAAGCGGCTGCCGTGGGGAATCACCTTCGGTTTCAGCGACAATCCGGCCACCGGTCATGCGGGACAGACTCCGCAGGGCGGTCCCAGCTACGGACGGGCCTCGCTCGGTCGCTTCATGAACTGGGCGACCGGCGGCACTGTCAACCAGGTCGCCCTGGTGGAGAGCACAGCACCGGTCGCGGTCTTCGACGTACCGCACAAGCTCGTACTCACCGAGGTCACCGCGGCTGGTGACAGCGAGCCGCTGGCCGAGGTGGACGGCAGCGCCTCGGTGCTGCTGGACAGCGAATTGCTCAACCAGAAGGACGTCCCGGCCGCCACTCCGTTCCAGGGCCGGACCAGCGAGGCCGTCCTCGATCAGGCCAAACTTCTGCACCTGGACATCCGCGACCCGCTCAAGCGGATCCAGGCGGCCCTCCCGGCGGCCTCCCGACCCGACGGTCCCGGCTATCACCACCTTGCCGCGTTCCTCAACGCCAGGAATCTGATCGCCCACCCGGAGTGGAAGACCACGGAGTACCGGACCAGGATCGGGCTCAGCCCGGCGCCGAGCTCACTCCCCCAGGCGATCGCCCAGCAAGGGCTTCGCCCTCGGCGGGCGACGGTGTCCCTGACCGCAAAGGTGGAGAATCACACCTTCCTGCGCGCGACCCATCAGGTCTCCGGTGACATCAACCTGACGCTCGGCAGCTACAGCACGACCGACGGAAGCTCGACCGGGAACAACGCCGGCGTCTCCGGCGGCAGCGGGATGGCCGGTGCGGACGGCAGCGCCGTCGGTGGTTCGGCCGGCTGGAGCCGGAGCGGCAGCGAGTCGCGGTCCCGCAGCGAGACCCAGATCTGGGGCTGGGAGCGGCTGCGGATCGAGATCGGCCAGCACTACGTGTTCAAGGCCGACGTGAACTTCACCGCCAAGGTCGCCGACGGCGAGTCCGCCGAACCGCAGCAGATCAAGCTCGACGACGGCACCGTGCTGTTCACGTTGCCCGAGCGCGACGCCCTGCGGCTGTACGGGCGACGCGAACTCGACCTGCCGCTGCATCAGGTGGCGGATGCCGCCGAGCGGTTCCTCAAGGGCGACCTGACCATGGACCGCCGTACTGCGAGTGCCTTCGTCCGGCGCTACGAGTCGGAGAAGTCCGGCGTGAC
Organism: Kribbella voronezhensis; assembly: GCF_004365175.1. Lineage (NCBI taxonomy): Bacteria > Bacillati > Actinomycetota > Actinomycetes > Propionibacteriales > Kribbellaceae > Kribbella > Kribbella voronezhensis. The sequence continues at coordinate 22,969 of NZ_SOCE01000001.1, forward strand.
GGACGGGCTGGCCGCGACTCATACCCGAGCCCAACTGGCGACGAAGGTTCGTGAGCTGGCCGGTATGGGCAGCGCGGCGGCGGGCACTCCGCAGGCCGAGTTGGAGAACACCCTCGACACGGCCGACGAACTGGTCGCCAAGACGACCGAGGTCTCGCTACCGGAGCACTACAACTCCATGATGGGCGCGGCGCTGATCGAGAAGACCGAGTTCACCAACGAAGCGGGCACCAGCCTCGACGTCCACGCCGCCGTGAAGTCGGCCGTCGAGCAGGCCGCGCCCGGCCGCTTCGAGAAGGACCCGATCCTGTCCGAGAGCCTGTACGGCGATCTGGCCGGCAAGCGCTGGCAGGGTCACCTCGACGACATGCTCGACCCGCGCGGCTTCGTCAAGGAGTACCCGGTCAAGACCTCCGGGACCGGGCCACCCGAGGTACTGCGGCTCCGGGTCCGCGCGGTCTTCGCTGGGCCGGTGGTCGGCGACGGCACCGAGGAAAGCGCGATCAGCATCGTCCAGGGCTACGACTACGAAGAGTTCAGCCGCAGCCGGTCGCACAGCACCAGTCACTCCTTCAACGTCGGCGGCGCCGGCAACGAAGCCCTCGGTGGCAACGTCGGGGTGAGCACCGACCAGAGCCGGACGAGCTCGGCCTCCAGTGGCGAGCAGTCGACGATGTTGCAGCGGATGCTGCACGGCAAGACCAGCCGGGTCGAACGGCAGATGCACCTCCTGGTCGAGGTGGAACGGCTTCCGGTCGCCGGTGGTTCGACGAAGGGCATCCTGCGCCGCAACGCCGATCGGGCGGTGTCCGAGGACCGCGGTGGCTACGGTGCCGAACTGTTGTCCGGGGGCATGACCCAGTTGGTGCCGACCGCCGTGCTGAACAGCCCGCCCACTCCGAAGTCGACCCCGGAGCGGCAGGACCACCGCGAGGTCGTCCTGCCCGCGTCGTACTTCGTCGAGGGCACGCGCCCTTACCTGCAAGGCGAACCGGAGACGGACAAGCTGTTCGACACGATCGCCGAGCGGTTGGCCGCACGCGACATGCTGTCGGTCAACGGTGTCCGGATGCACCGCACGGAACTGGAGAACCAGCTGTCCGCATCGGTCCGGAGTGCCGCCTTCCACCGGATGGCCAGCGACGAGGGCCACCGGATGGTTCGGCTGCCCGTGCCGGGGCACGGCAACCAGGTGGTCGACGTCCGGGTCGCCGCGCGGGTGTCCGACGTACAGCTCGTCGGGAACCCGATCGAGGACGGCCAGCTCGGCGTCATCGACCGGATCCAGCGAACGGCCAAGACCTCCGCAACCGCCAACCAGTGGGTGCCCGCGAGCGGGGCCGGCGGTGGCGGCGCCGGGGCACTCGGCGTCTCGGCCGGGGTGTCCGTCGGCGAACAGGCGTCGTACACCGACTCCGACACCACCGGGAACCGCAACGAGCTGAGCAAGTACGAGAAGGGCACCCTGGTCACCGTGCGGGTGCGGGTCGATTACGACCTGACCTTCGAGCGTTCGAAGCTGACCCGAGGCGGCGACGAGAAGGTGAAGAAGTCCGACTCGATGAGCCAGGTCGCCACCGGCGAGGCCTACCTGACCATGTTCGAACAGCAGTACCTCGAGATGCGCGAGCGGATGGAGACGGGTGCCTCGCTGTCCGAAGCGTTGGAGGGACTCGATCCGCAGGTCGCGGGACGGCACCAGTTCGCTTTCGACCACACGGAGAACGAGGCCGGCCAACCGGAGTACCACCCGTATCAGCCGATGCTGGACGCGCTGGCCGAGGCGCGCAAGGACGGCACCACGGTTCAGCTGACGATCCAGCAGCAGGACGGACAGGTCCGGACCTATCAGGCCAAGCCGGACGGCACGATGCGTGGCCTGAACGACGGCGGCTTCGGGGCAGCGTTCGCGACCCTGCATCCGCGGCTGGCTCAACTGGCCGAAGGCCGGGTCGATCTGCAGCAACTGTTCAACACGGCGGAGCGGACGAAGCACTTCAGTGGCGCTGTCTCCGAAGCACTGCAGAAGAAGGGCATTCCGGCCGCAGCATTGACTGAGCTGGACCACTCGCTTGCTGCCCGCGCCGCCGCAAGCCGTACTGCGGGCGACGGTGCCCGGCGGCAGACGCAGGCCGCTCCCGCTGCCCACGGTGTGGAGATCTCGTCGTGAAAGGAACGATATGGCGTTCGCGGTAGCTCGTACGCCGGATGAGGCACTCCTGTACGCCGAGTTGGCGCCCTGCGAGGACTGCGGCGCGCTGGCGACCGAGTGGAAGCAAGGGCTGACCTCGGTCGATGGCGAGCTCGCGATCAGCTACCTGGCCGCTTGTCCGGGCTGTGGGGCGGGGCGCGAACTCCTGTTCGGCATGCCTGCGCAGGAGACAGCCCCAGGGCCATTCCCGACCTTCGGTGGCGAGGAGCCGTCCGAGATCTTCGACGCCGGTCAGTGGCTGGAGATCGCGGACAACGCGGCCCGCGACGTACCGATCGACGACGCTGCCGAGGCGGGCCGGCGGCTGGCGCTGGCGCGGGCGGCGGTCGACGAGGTGGTCAAGTTCATCCCGGCCGGCGAGCACGCAGTACCGGACGACGCGTTCTGGACCGAGCAGGGGTCGCGGCTACGAGCCGGCGAACCGGGTAGGTTCCGGCTGGAACGACTGCTCGTCGTTCGCGACAGCTATCGAGGAGATGCCTGATGCTTACCGCACGGACGCTGGCCGAGGCGCACATCTATGCGAGCGTGATGGCCGCGGCGGACGCACCGGATGCCACTGCCGCAGCCGCCGAGGAGACGCTGGCCGAGGGGGCCGATACCTGGACCCTGAACGTCCGTGGTTACGAGATCGAGGTCCCGTACGCCTCGGAGCAGGCGGCGCGGCAGGTCGGCGCCCGGTTCGGGCTGGGCGTGTCGCAACTGGTCGACGCGGGGCAATGGGTGCTGGTGGCAACGACGTACGCGCGGCGGGCGCTCGACCTCGATCTGGCCTACGACAACGGACCCGAGTCCGAGCGGCGCAGCATCGAGCTGAACTGGATGTTCGCGGCCGACGCGCTGACCGAGGCGGTCAAGTTCCTGCCCGAGGACGCCGAGGCGATCCCGGCCGAGGTGCTGTGGTCGGAGCTCGGCCGGCAGACCTACCGGCAGCAGCCCGAGCTGTTCCAGCGGGCGAAACTGGTCGACGACCTCGAGTACTACCGTGGCACGCTCGACGACTTCCGCGCCCTGCACGGCGGCCCGTCGGCCTGAGGCCCGCGGCCAGCCGCGGGGGCCATCGGTCAGCCGCGGGTCCGCCGTCAGCTGCGGGTCCGCGGTCAGCCGCGGGGTCCGCCGTCAGGTGCGGGGTGGCTCGGAGTCCTTGCCGGACGTCGGGTGCGGGTCCTGGTCGAGCTCCGGGTACTGGTGGCTGAACGGGTCGCCGACCGGATAGACGACGGCGGTGGCGCCGTCGATCGACATCACCTCGACGCGCGTGCCGGGCGGGAAGGTGGAGACCTCGTCGTACGGGCGGGCGGTCCACAGCTCGCCGTTGAGCTTGATCGAGCCGCCGCCGTCGGGGTGGATCTCCTTCACCACCACGCCGGTACGGCCGATGACGTGCGCCGAGCCGGTCTTCAGCTCGCCGCTGTGATGCAGTTTGCGGACCAGCAGCGGGCGGATCGCGGCCAGCATGGCGGCCGAGGTGATCAGGCCGATGACGATCTGCAGCCAGAGCAGATGCGGGAACAAGGCTCCTACGCCGGCCGCCGTGATCGCCCCCGCGGCGAGCATCAGCAAGGTGAAGTCGAGCGAGGCGAGCTCGGCCAGACCGAGTACGACGGCGATCCCGAGCCAGGCCGCCCACACGTTGTCCCGCAGCCAATCCATCATCTGCCAAGCCTATCCGTCATCGGGCCGTCGGGCAGGCCCGTCGAAGCTCCGACGCAGACCGGGCCGCCGCGGATTCGTCCCGGCGGCCTCGGCGGAGTGGCCCGGGTGAGCTAGAGGGCGCGGGCGAAGTAGCGGCCGTCGGTGTGGGTGAGGCTGAGGGCGAGGTCGAAGGTGTCGGACAGGTTCTGGTCGGTGAGCGCCTCGTCGATCGGGCCGGCCGCCACGATCCGGCCCTGCTTCAGCAGCAGCGCGTGGGTGAAACCGGGCGGGATCTCCTCGACGTGATGAGTGACGAGCACCATCGCCGGCGCGCCCTCGGCGGTCGCGATCGCGCTGAGCGAACGGACCAACTGTTCGCGACCCGTAAGGTCCAGACCCGCGGCCGGCTCGTCGAGCAGCATCAGTTCGGGATCGGTCATCAGTGCGCGGGCGATCTGCACCCGCTTGCGCTCGCCCTCCGACAAGGTGCCGAACGTGCGCTCGCTGAGGTGCCCGATGCCGAGCTCGGTGAGCAGCACCTTGGCGCGCTGGTGGTCCTGCTCGTCGTACTCCTCACGCCAGCGGCCGAGGACGGCGTACGAGGCGGAGACGACGACGTCGGAGACGCGCTCCGAGCGGGGCAGCCGATCAGCGAGGGCGGCGCTGGTGAGACCGATCCGGGGCCGCAGCTCGAACACGTCGACCGCGCCGAGTACTTCGCCGAGCAGCCCGACCACGCCCGTCGTGGGGTGCATCTGGGCCGCGAGGATCTGCAGCATCGTCGTCTTGCCGGCTCCGTTCGGGCCGATCACGACCCACCGGTCGGTCTCGTCGATGGACCAGTCGATACCGTCCAGCAGGACCGCATCACCTCGGACGATCGAGACGCCGGCCAGCTCCACCACAGCAGTCATGGCGCAAAACCTACGTGGTCGCCGCCGACGGCCGACGCCGACCCTGGTGGTGTCGTCGTCACCGCCGCCGGATGGGAGACTGGACGGCGTGCTCACCACTGCCGCCTCGATGCGTTTCACCGTCTGGACGAACGCGATGCTGACCGGTGCCTGCGACCCGGACACCGCGGCGCACAAGATCCTGGGCGAGGACGTGGGCCATCACGTGGCCGGCTTGGCCGCCCACCCCGCGCCGGCGACCTTGCCGGTCGCGCTCAATCTGCTCCGCGCGGCCGGCGCGACCCAGGCGCACCTGGCGCTGCCGATCCCCGGCGACCCGATCGGGCTCGCCGGGCCACCGCCGTTCAACGAAGCCGCGCTGGAGACGGGCGAGGCCGTCGTACTGACCGGGGCCGAGATCGGGCTCGTTCCGGCGTACGTCGGACCCGCGGTGCAGTGGACCGTGTTGCCCGCGGCCAGTCCCCCGCCGGCCGATTTCGGTGAGGCCGATCGCGGGTTGCGGGCAGCGCTGATCGAGGCGGCCGAGTCGCTGGCGGCGCTCGAAGTGGCGCGGTGGAAGCCCGAGGTCGCCGACGCGTTGATCGACATCCGCCGGATCGGATCGGGCAAAGGCGACGACCTGGCGCCTGGCTACGAGGCCCGGGCCGTCAAGACCGCTGCCACCGCCCGGCGTTGCCTGGCGATCGCCGACGCGGCTCTCGAGGACGACGGGGCGGCCGTCACCGGCGCCGAGGCCGATGCGCGTCGTCGTGCGTTGCTCGACCTGGCGGCCGCGGCCCGGCGGGCCCTCGTTGCGGCATGTGGACCGCCCACCTCCCGTTAACCGGGTTTGGGTAGCGTTCACCTCGTCATGACTGGACAGGCTGAGTACGACGCGCACCCCATCGACCGCCCAACCCTGCTGGTCACGCTGACCGGCACGGACCGCCCGGGCCTCACTTCCGCCGTACTGTCGATCCTGGCCGGTCGCGGCCTGGACGTGATCGACGCCGAACAGGTCGTACTGCGGGGCCGCCTCGTGCTCGGGGTCCTGCTGACCGCGCCACGCGATCACAAGGAACTCAAGAAGGACCTCAAGGCCCTCGCCGAGAACCTCGACGTCGAGATCGACGTGAAGAAGGGCTTCGGCGACAACGAGCCGCGGCGCAAGGGCCGGACCCAGGTGACCGTGATCGGCAGCCCGCTGACCGCCCAGGGCTTCGCCGCGATCGCCGGCCGGATCGCCGACACCGGCGCCAACATCGACCGGATCAGCCGGATGGCGCGCTACCCGGTGACGGCGATGGAGATCGCGGTCTCCGGTGCCGATCCGGACTCGCTGCGCGCGGTGCTGGCGCTCGAAGGGGTCAAGCAGGGGCTGGACGTCGCAGTACAGGCCGGTGGGCTGTACCGGCGGGCCAAGCGGCTGATCGTGATGGACGTCGACTCGACCCTGATCCAGGGCGAGGTGATCGAGATGCTCGCCGCTCATGCCGGCCGGCTGGAAGAGGTTGCCGCGGTCACCGAAAAGGCGATGCGGGGTGAGCTCGACTTCGCCGATTCGCTGCGGCACCGGGTGGCGACGCTCGAAGGACTGCCCGCGTCGGCGCTGGACGAGGTGTACCAGGCGATCGTGCTCGCGCCGGGCGCGCGGACGCTGGTGCGGACGCTGAAGCGGCTCGGGTACCAGTTCGCCATCGTCAGCGGCGGGTTCAGCCAGATCACCGACAAGCTGGCGGCCGACCTGGGCATCGACTTCGCCGCGGCCAACGAACTGGAGATCGTCGACGGCCACCTCACCGGGAAGGTGGTCGGCGACATCGTCGACCGGGCCGGGAAGGCGGCGGCATTGCGGCGGTTCGCGAAGTCCTCCGGTACGCCGTTGTCGCAGACCGTGGCGATCGGCGACGGGGCCAACGACCTCGACATGCTGGCGGCGGCCGGGCTCGGGATCGCGTTCAACGCCAAGCCGGTGGTCCGCGCGGCGGCTGACACCCACGTCAGCGTGCCCTATCTCGACACCATCCTGTATCTGCTCGGCATCAGCCGCGAAGAGGTCGAGGCCGCCGACGCGGCCAGCAACCCGGCCTGAACTCGTTTGCCCGCAGCGGTGCCGGGCGGCGAAGATCGGGGCATGCCTGTTCCTGTGGTGCTACCGGCCGGATTCAGCAGTCGAGCGGCGACCGACGCGGATGTCGAAGCGATCCACGAACTGGTCGCCGCGACCGAACGCGAACTTCACGGCGAGGCCGAGACCGCGCCCGACGGGATCAAGGCGGTGCTGTCCCGGCCGGGGTTCGACCCGGCGGTGGACTCGGTCGTCGTCCACGACGTCGACGGCCGGCTGGCGGCCTGGGCGTGGCTGAACCGGGGCAAGCGAGCACAGATCGATGTCGATCCGGGCCATCGCGGGCTCGGCATCGGCACGGCCCTGCTGGACTGGGCCGAGGCGCGCGCCGTGGAGGTCGGGACGACCGACTGGATCGCGCAGGCTGTCGACGACAAGGACCAGGCCGGCGTCGACCTGGTCCGCGCCCGCGGGTACGACGTACTGGCGGTGAACTGGCAGCTCGAGCTGCCGATGGACTCCGAGCCGGTGATCCCGGCGCTGCCCGAGGGGCTCACGGTCCGGCCCTTCGCTGCTGGTGACGCGGCGGCGGCCCATCTGCTGATCGAGGACGCCTTCGACGAGTGGCAGCCGCGGCGCAAGTCGTACGAGGAGTGGGCCGCGATGATGATCGAGCGCTCCAGCTTCGCCCCCGAGCGGTCGCCGTTGATCTTCGCCGGCGACGAACTGGTCGGTGCGGCGCTCTGCCTGGACCTCCCCGACACCGACGAGGGCTACATCGAGCAACTCGCCGTACGCCGTGACCACCGCGGCAAGGGCCTCGCCAGAACGCTCCTCGCCGTCGCCCGCCACGGCTTCTACCGCCGCGGCAAACGCAACCTCACCCTCTGGACCCACTCCGACACCGGCGCCCTCGCCATGTACGAACGCCTGGGCATGACCGTCCGCCGCAGCACCACGATGTACCGCGGCGGTCCGTTCTGAGATCCAGGATGCACAGCTGACGTGCCCGGCGTGATCAGTGCCTCAGAGTTGGGCGCTGGTGGTGATGTAGGTGGGTTGGTTCTTCCACCAGGTGGCGGCGGCGCGGGCCGCCAAGGGGGTGGTGGGGTCAGTCTTCAGGCGCTGAAGTGGGGTTTGGCTTCCGGTGACGCCGGCGCTGTAGGCGAGGCCGCGGAGGGCTGCGAGGCTGGTCGGGCTTTTGCTTCGGTGCCAGTCGGCCAGGTGTTTACTGATAGCGCTGTCCCACCAGGAGGCCGGTGGGACAGGGGTGAAGTGGCCGATGGCGTAGGCGGCGACCGAGACGGTCGGGCCGGGCAGGCCATCGGCCAGAACAATGCGTTCGATCAGGCTGCGCTCCGGACTGCCGCCCACCATACGGAGTGCGGACAGCAGAGTGCCGGACCGCTCAGGGTCGCCGGTGAGAGTCCGGCCGCGCCTGAGTTCCGACGACAGGGCTTGAGCGATCCCCGAGCGATAGGGACTGGCGGCGATCAGCATGGAGACCTCCAGCCGGGCTTCCTCGGACGGGTCGAACAGTAACTCCTCGACCAACTGCGGAAACACGTCATCGGTGAAGGTCTCCGGAGCGGTCGCCAGCGCCGCCGCGGCCGCATGCGCGACGCGCTGAGCCACCAGGGAAACAGGTCCCCGCAGGCTGTACTGCCGACCGGCGCAACCGATCGCGACCGGCCCGGTCAGGGTCCACAGCGCCTGCAGGATCTCGTCGGCCATCGACCCGAGTGGGCCACCGGCAGCAGCGATCTCACGGAGCGTCCGGGTGGCTCGACGGCGTTGATCCGGGTTGAGCTGCTTCAGGGTGGCGGCCTCGAACAGTGCGGACAAAGTGCCCCACAGCGCGCGATCATCGGTCGGATTCGTCAACTGCCGCAAGAGAACGGAGATCGAGTCGCGGTGATTGCTGTGCCCCAGCGCGGCCATGGTCGAGATCATCACCTGGTTGTCGCGATCGGCCGCGGCGACCGCGCAGGCGTCGATCAGCTCGCCCTGCGCCGCTGGGTGAGCCAGCAGCCGGTTCACCGCTTCGAACCGCTGTAGCCACGCCTGCCCACAGGCGACGAGCATCTCGGCGAGCAGGCGTTGCGCGATCTCCCGCCAGGCGCGGCCAGGCAGGTACGCCGCCGGTCTCGTCGCCAGCAGTTCGGTGAGGTCGTCCCAGTCGCAGCCGGTCATGACGGCCGGAGCGCAGACCCGATCGAGGTAGGCGTCCAGCCGTCGATCGAGAGTCCGGGGCTCGACCTGATGATCGCGGGCCAGCGCCGGAGCCGACTCGATCATCGGGCGGTTCGCCCGCAGCTCGTAGTCGAAGGCGGCCACGAGCCGGCCGGGGGCGAGCTCCAGCAACTCCTCGTACCGCCGGACGGCTGAATGCGGTATCGCCGAGCTGCCGGCTTCCCAGCGATAGATGGTCGACGGGTTGATCGATCGCGGATCGGGTCCGCTCGGCCAGGCGGCGGCGAACTTGGTCCGCACCGTGAACTCGTGCCGGCTGCCGAGCAAACGATTGACCCGCAGCAACCACGCGAGCCGATGGCGCAGTGTCAGTCTTCGCGTCGGCGCTGATCCTGCGGATCGGTCCGTCGGCATAGAGGCCCCCCTCGTGAACCAGCCCTAGGACTAGCACGTCCGGTGACTTTCTGCAACGGATTGTGCGCAGCGGACCGCCCACGCACAACCGCGCCGCCTGGTCCGTCGGCAGCAGCAAGCTGGGCTCGGGGGAGGCAAGGCAGGTCCCGCCGATGGCCTGCCTTGCCAACTGTTCACAAGCAGAGATGGGGTCGGAATGGATCTGGTGGTTGGCTTTCTCGTCGCCTGGGCGGCCGGAAAAGCACGGCGGGTGCTGAAGGTCGTCGACGGGTTGACCGACGATGCGCTGGACGCGGCGGGCGAACGGGTCTGGAAGGTGGTGGCGCCCAAGCTGGGTGTCGATCCGTCGATCCAGCGGCTCACCGCCGAGGCCCGCGATCTGGGCGACGCGACGGTGGGCACCCGCGCGGACGCAGTACGGGCCCTGCAAGCGGCAGCGGCTGCTGACCCGGGCTTCGAGGCACAACTGAAGGCCGCGTTGCCCGCGGTGCAGCACGCCCACAGCGGACCGTCGAATTCCGGTGTCATCGCGTCGGGTAACACAGTCGGCCGCGACATGAAGATCGACAACAGCAGCACGTTCGTCAACAAGGTCCGCCAGAACCCGTTCTACGCGATCCTCGCACTGGCCGCACTCGCGTTCGTGGTCTGGGGGCTCTCGTCAGCACTCGGCGGGCCGGCCAAGGCCGACGCGAGCACGGTCTTCGGCAACTGGACCGCCTCCGACGGTACGGGCAACAAGTCCTTCAGCTCGAACGGTCAATGTGACGGCGTCTTCTACGACAACGGCAAGCCGCTCGACATCGGTGGGCCGATGTCCTGCGCCCTGTCCGAGAAGCCGGACAGCAGCGGCTTCTACACCCTCCGAGTGACCCAGAGCATGAACAAAGCCACCTACAAACTGCGCTTCGACTCGACCGACCACGCCACGGTCTTCGACTCGGCCGGCCGAAAACTCTACGAACTCGAGCGGTTCTGATCGCCGTCACCAAGAGCACCGTGCAGGTGCTACTTGGCGACCTTGTCGATGGGCGGTGCGGCGATGACTACCGGGGTGCCGAAGTTGGTGAAGGTGGAGGTGCCGGTGTCTTCGCCGAGGGTGTAGTCGATCTTGCGGGGTAGCGAGTCGGCGTCGAGGAGGACCTTGGCGGTCAGTGTGGTGGTCTTGTTCTTCGCGAGGCTCTCGGCGGTGACGGAGTCGCCGAAGGCCTTCGCCTGGGCCGCCTTCTGCAGGTCGATGGTCAAGTTGTACTGCGTTGTCGCCACACCGTTCACCGCCGGTCCCGCCGCTGTTGTGAACTGGGTGGCGTAAGAAGAGCCCGCGAGGAACTGCTGCGGCTGGGCCTGCCAGGCGATCAGCTGGATCATCGCTCCGGTCAGAGCGTCGACGCCCGTCTTCTTGGCGTCGTGCTTGACCCACTGCGGGCCGTCCGAGATGCCCTTGCCCTGGCCGTAGAGCTGGCCACCGGCACCCAGCACGGTCATCCCGTCGGCGGTGACCACGAACTCCGGTGTGGAGCCGGTCAGCTTCACGTCAGCGGTCAGCGTGCTCGGATCCGCGCCGGCGGTCGTCGACACGACTCGGAAGGTGCCCTTCTTGAGGAGCGCCTCCTGGACCTTCTTGCCGAGGTCCGCCTGGGTGAGTGTGGTTGTCGCCGCAGCGGTCGAAGCCGCGGCTGCCTGGGTTCCGGGCGCCGGGGTGTTGCCGCACGCGGCCAGGACGACGACCGCACCGGTGACCGCCAGCGACATCATGATTCTCTTCACAGCGCGGATGATGACACGAGCAGGCGGTCATCGCGAGATTCTTTGCCACCTCTTGCAAGATGCAGGCCGGCCGAACGCCTCCGACCGCCTATTCTTCGGCTATGTCAGAACAGCAGGGTGGGGTGAATGGTGGCGGGCCGGGTGCCCTGTTCGCCATCGGTGGCGCCGAGGACAAGCTCAAGAAGCGCATGGTGCTGCAGGAGTTCGTCGAGGCGGCCGGTGGATCGAAGGCCCGGATCGTCGTCGTGCCGACGGCGTCCGCGCTCGGCCCGGACGTGGTCGACGTGTACTCCGCGCTGTTCGCCGCCCTCGGTGCGGCCAGTGTGGTCGGGGTCCGGCCGGAGAACCGCGAGGACGCCGACGACCCCGCCTTCATCGAGCCGGTGACCGAGGCGACCGGCATCTTCATGACCGGTGGCAACCAGTTGAAGCTGAGCGGTGTCGTCACCGGTACGGCGTTCGGCCGCGCGGTCACCGAAGCGCATGCCCGCGGCGCCGCCGTCGGCGGAACCTCGGCCGGCGCGAGCATCCTGGCCGAGCACATGATCGCCTTCGGCCGGTCCGGGGCAACCCCGCGACAGCGGATGAGCCAGCTCGCCGGTGGGCTCGGCCTGGTGCAGGGCGCGATCGTGGACCAGCACTTCGCCCAGCGCAACCGGTACGGGCGATTGCTGTCGCTGGTTGCCCAGTCCCCCGGCCTGCTCGGGATCGGGGTGGACGAGGACACGGCCGCCGTCGTACGAGGGTCTCACCTCGAGGTTGTCGGCCGTGGTGCCGTGACGATCTTCGACGGCAGCCGGATCACGTCGAACGCGCACTACGCGAAGCGGTCCGAAGCAATCCTGGCGTCCGGGGTCGTCCTGCACGTGCTTCCGGCCACGGCCACCTTCGACCTGAAGGCGCGCGCGCTGTTGTCGTACGGGCCGCAGCCGCCGGCCGAGGAGCTCGCCTCGATCGAGGCAGCGGAGGCCGACCTGCGAGCGCTGGCGAAGGAGATCGCCGCTGAGGGAGCGGGACCGGCGTACTACGCCGAGCGCAAGCGCCGGGCGGGCCGGCGTACGGCCAGGACGGCGAATGCCGGCGAAGCGGTTGGGGAACCGAAGGCGAAGAAGAGGGCTGGTACCTCGGCCGCGGCGGCCCGGTCCAGACCGGAGGCGACCGAGCCACTGAGCGCGGGCGCCGAACTCAGCACGCCAGACTCCGAGCCACAACCAGACAGTGGGACCGTATGACAGAGACCGCCCCCGACCAGCCCGACTCCACCACGACCGGCGCTGCGACGCCCAGCGCCGAGACGACCGGCACCGAGACCTTGGGTACGCCGAGCCCGGATCTGAAGCTCATCGAGACCCGCGTGTACCGCGGTCCGAACATCTGGAGCTACGACCCGGCCATTCATCTCGTCGTCGACCTGGGCTCGCTGGAGAACTTCCCGTCGAACACGATCGACGGCTTCACCGAACGACTGCTCGAGTACCTCCCGCGCCTCGACCAGCACCACTGCTCGCGCGGCCGGCGCGGCGGGTTCATCGAGCGCCTGCACGAGGGCACCTGGCTCGGCCACATCGCCGAGCACGTCTCGCTGCAGTTGCAGCAGGAGGCCGGCCACGACATGCGGCGCGGCAAGACCCGCCAGGTGCGCGGCGTACCGGGCCGCTACAACATCATCTACGCGTACGCCGACGAGGGCGTCGGCCTAGCGGCCGGCGAGCTCGCCATCCGGTTCGTGAACTACCTGGTCCAGCCGACGCCCGAGTTCGACTTCACCACCGAGTTGGAGAAGTTCATCCGGGCCGCCGAGCGGAGCGCGTTCGGGCCGTCGACCCAGGCGATCGTGGACGAGGCGGTGTCCCGGGACATCCCGTGGATCCGGCTGAACAAGGCGAGCCTCGTGCAGCTCGGCCAGGGCGTGCACGCGAAGCGGATCCGGGCCACGATGACGTCCGAGACCGGCTCGATCGCGGTGGACGTTGCCAGCGACAAGGACCTCACCACGAAGCTGCTCGCCTCGGCCGGTCTGCCGGTACCGCGGTCCGTGTCGGTCCGCGACGTCGAGGACGCCGTCTCGGCCGCGAACAAGATCGGTTACCCGGTCGTCTGCAAACCGCTCGACGGCAACCACGGTCGGGGTGTCTGCCTGGACCTGCAGAACGCGGACGCCGTCCGGGAGGCCTTCCCGATCGCGGCCGAGCAGTCGCGCCGCGGCTCGGTGATCGTGGAGAGTTTCGTCACCGGCAAGGACTACCGCTGCCTGATCATCAACGGGCGGATGGAGGCGATCGCCGAGCGGGTGCCCGCGCACGTCGTCGGCGACGGCGTCCACACGGTCGCCGAACTGGTCGACATCACCAACGCGGATCCGCGCCGGGGCGTCGGGCACGAGAAGATCCTGACCCGGATCACCGTCAACGCGGCCGCTCGCGAACTGGTCCGCTCGCAGGGCTTCGAGCTGGACGACGTACCGCCGGAAGACACGATGGTGAAGCTCACCCTCACCGGCAACATGTCCACCGGCGGCATCTCGATCGACCGCACCTTCGAGGCACACCCGGAGAACGTCGAGATCGCCGAGGAGGCGGCCCGGATGATCGGGCTCGACATCGCCGGGATCGACTTCATCTGCCCCGACATCACCCAGCCGGTGCGCGAGACCGGCGGCGCGATCTGCGAGGTGAACGCGGCACCCGGGTTCCGGATGCACACCAACCCGACGGTCGGCGATCCGCAGTACATCGCCAAGCCGGTCGTCGACATGCTGTTCCCGCCGGGCGCGACCAGCCGGATCCCGATCGTGGCGGTGACCGGGACCAACGGCAAGACGACCACCTCGCGGATGATCAGCCACGTCTTCAAGGGAATGGGCCGCAAGGTCGGGATGACGTCCACCGACGGCATCGTGATCGACGAGCGGCTGGTGATCCGGGCGGACGCGTCCGGGCCGAAGTCCGCCCGGATGGTGCTGCAGAACCCGCGGGTCGACTTCGCCGTGTTCGAGGTCGCGCGGGGCGGGATCCTGCGCGAAGGACTCGGGTACGAGCGCAACGACGTGGCCGTGGTGCTGAACATCCAGCCCGACCACCTCGGGATGCGCGGGATCGACACGCTGGAGCAACTGGCCGACGTGAAGGGCGTGCTGGTCGAGGCCGTACCCCGGAACGGGTTCGCGGTACTCAACGCCGACGACCCGCTGGTTCGCAAGATGCGCCGGAAGTGCTCGGGTGAGGTGGTCTGGTTCAGCATCGCCGAGCCGGGCAGCGAGGTCCGCGAGTACATCGAGGGACACTGCCGGCGGGGCGGGCGGGCCGTCGTCCTGGACCGTTCCGATCTGGGCGACATGATCATCATGAAGCACGGCCGGCGGTCGATGCAGCTGGCGTGGACCCACTTGCTGCCGGCAACCTTCGGCGGCCGGGCGATGATGAACGTGCAGAACGCGATGGCCGCCGCGGCGGCCGCCTTCGCCGCGGGTGCGCCCTTGCACGACATCCGGCAGGGGCTGCGGACGTTCAACACCTCGTACTACCTCTCCCCCGGCCGGCTGAACGAGATCGAGGTCGACGGCCGGACCGTGATCGTCGACTACTGCCACAACGCGCCCGCGATGCGGATGCTCGGCGACTTCGTGGACAAGCTCGGCGAGAGCCTGAACGCGTCGTCGGAGCTCGGCAGGCCGTCGCGGATCGGCGTGATCGCGACCGCGGGTGACCGGCGGGACGACGACATGCGGGAGCTCGGCGAGGTCGCGGCCCAGCACTTCGACGTCGTGATCGTCCGCGAGGACGCGAGGTTGCGCGGGCGTAAGCGCGGCGAGTCGGCCGAGCTGATCATCGAGGGCGTGCGCAGCGCGATGGAGAACGGGGCTCGCTGCCGCCAGGTCGAGACGGTGCTCGAGGAGCTGACCGCCGTACAGCATGCGTTGTCGCGGTCGAATCGCGGCGATCTGGTCGTGCTCTGCGTCGACCAGCACCAGTCCGTCCTGTCCGAGCTCGAATCGGTGTCGCATCTGGCCCAGGCCGGCGCACGCTCCGGTGACGAGGGCGGCGACCCGGACTTCGTTCAGCCGGATGCCGAAGCCGAGTCCGACGCCGAGCTGTCCGACGAGTAGGGCTCTCGTTCCGACAACGCCCCGGGGAGTGCCGTGCGGCCTACTGTCCTTGCCTACTACTTCCCCAACTGGCATCGCGATCCACGCAATGCCGACTGGTTCGGTGCGAACTGGACCGAGTGGGAGCTGGTCAAGGCGGCGACCGCACGCTTCCCTGGGCACCGGCAACCGCGGGTGCCTGCGCTCGGCTGTCGCGACGAGGCTGATCCCGCGGTCGCCGCGGCGGACATCGACCTCGCCGCGACGCACGGAGTCGACGGCTTCCTGTTCGATTACTACTGGTACGACGACGGGCCGTATCTGTCCGGAGCGCTGGACGACGGCTTCCTGCAGGCGCCCAACACCGACCGGCTGCGGTTCGCCTTGATGTGGGCGAACCATCAACTCGTCGACATCTTCCCCAGCCGGTCGGGCGGCGTACCCGACCTGCTGAAGAGTGGCGCGCTCGACCGATCGGCCTTCGAAGCGATGGTCCGGCACGTGATCGACCGGTACTTCTCGCGCTCGAACTATCTCGTCATCGACGGCAGACCGTGGTTCACGCTCTACGACATCGGCAACTTCATCGAAGGTCTGGGCGGTGTCGAGGCGGCTCGGCAGGCACTCGACTGGTTCCGCGAGCAGACCGTGCTCGCCGGCTTTCCCGGCCTCCACCTCGACGGGGTGCTGTGGAGCGCTCCGGTGCTGCCCGCCTCGGGCGCACCGTCCGCAGTGGCTGACGTGGTCGATCGACTCGGGTTCGACTCCGGTACGTCGTACGTCTGGCTGCATCACTTCGACGCGTCGACGGCCGGCTTTCCGAACGGATCGATCCAGGACCTGAGGGATTCCGCGTTCCGCGAGTACGACCGGTACGCCGAGCAGCTGGGCGTGGACTTCTACCCGAACGTCACCGTCGGATGGGATCCGTCGCCGCGGACCGGCCAGGAGCTGCCGTATCAGCAGCTGGGCTACCCCTGGACCTCGGTCTGGGACCAGGATCCGGCCGAGTTCGCCACCGGACTGCGGCGCGCGCTCGAGTACCTCGAGCGGCATCGTCCACGGCACTCGATCATCACGGTCAACGCCTGGAACGAATGGACCGAGGGCTCCTATTTGTTGCCTGACACAACTCATGGATCGGCTTACCTGCAAGCTGTCCGGGATGTGCTGCATTCGTAGCATCCGTCGGGAACTCGGTCACGGAACGCCTCGTTGGGGTGTACGTGAAGACGAAGTTGCTAATGGCATCTATTGCTGTTGTCCTGCCCCTGTTGGTGTCCTGCGGGTCCGGTGAGAAGAAGGCCGGGCCCGCTGTGCAGGATGCCGCGAAGACCACCGGGGTGATCGTGGCGGACGCCTGGGTGCGGGCGACGGCCGGGGCGAAGGACACCTCGATGACGGCCGCGTTCATGTCGCTGACCAATCCGGGAACGACGGACGTGAAGCTGACCTCGGCGACCTCTCCGGTCGCCGGGATCGTGCAGCTGCACGAGATGGCGATGAAGGACGGGAAGATGGTGATGCAGGAGAAGGCGGGCGGCATCACCGTGCCCGCCGGTTCGCACGCCCATCTCGCGCCGGGTGGTGAGCACGTGATGCTGATGGGGCTCAAGCAGGCGTTGAAGCCGGGTGACGAGTTGCCGCTCACGCTGAAGTTCTCCGACGGCTCGTCCCACGATCTGACCCTGCCGGTGAAGGCCTTCACCGAGGAGGAAGAGCACTACCACCCGACCCCGACTCCGACCAGCACGCCTTGACCGGTCGACCGTCGCGCCGGCAGCTCTTCGGGTACGCCGGTGCCGCCGCGGCCGGCGCCGCCGTCACGGGCGGGGTTGTCAGCCTCACCGAAGGCGCACCCAGTCACAGCCTGGAGGGCGACACGGGTGGGCGCGAGATTTCGCCGTACGGCGTGCATCAGCCGGCTGTCGCGGCAGCCTCGCCCAAGCATGCCGAGCTGGTCGCGCTCAACCTGCTCGACGGCGTCGACAAGGCGGCACTGGGGCGGTTGATGCGGTTGTGGACCAGCGACATCGTTGCCCTGACTTCTGGTCGACCGGCGCCCGGTGACACTGCTCCAGAGCTTGCCCTCGGCAACGTTTCGCTGACGGTGACGGCCGGCTTCGGTCCGCGGGTGTTCGCGCTGCCGGGGTTGACCGCGAGGCGGCCGCGCGGGCTCGACGAGTTGCCGGTGATGTCGCACGATCGCCTGCAGACCGCTTGGAGTGGCGGCGACCTGGTGCTGCTGATCGGCGCCGAGGATCCGGTGAGCGTGGTCCACACCGTACGGCGGATGGTCGCCGACGCCGCTCCCTTCGCACGGCCGGTCTGGCGGCAGACCGGGTTCTGGAACGGCACCGGCAGCGACGGCAAGCCGGTGACGGGCCGCAACCTGTTCGGCCAGGTCGACGGGAGCGGGAACCCGGCCCCGGGGACGCCCGAGTTCGAGCAGACGGTCTGGTCGGCGGAGCCCGATTGGTTCGCGGGCGGCACGACGCTCGTCGTACGGCGGATCAAGCTCGACCTGGACACCTGGGACGAGCTGACCAGGTCGGAACAGGAACGCGCGGTCGGGCGCAAGCTGTCGACCGGCGCACCCCTCACCGGCACCGCCGAGCACGACGAACTCGATCTCGAGAGGCGAGACGCCGACGGCCGCCTGGTGATCGCCGAGAACGCGCACGCCCGGCTGTCCCATCACTCCAGCAACGACGGCCGGCGGATCTTCCGCAAAGGACTGAACTACGTCCACGACACCGGGGGCAGCCGCGAGTCCGGACTGATCTTCCTCAGCTATCAGGCGGACATCGCCGGGCAGTTCCTCCCGTTGCTGGCGCGGCTCGACGCGGCCGACGCGCTCAACGAGTGGACGACCACGATCGGCTCGGCGGTGTTCGCCCTCCCACCCGGCTTCCAGCCCACCGGCTGGCTCGGCCAGGAGTTGCTCGGCTGAGTCAGCAGTCCAGCGCGGCGAAGGTGTATCCCTTCGCCGCCAGGATCGGCAGCACCTTCTCCAGAGCGGCGACGGTCTGACTCCGGTTGCCGCCCGCGTCGTGCATCAGGACGACGCTGCCCGAGTGGACGGTGGTCAGGACATTGGCGACGATCGCGTCGACGCCCGGCTTCGTCCAGTCGAGCGAATCCACGTCCCAGAGCACCGGCTTCATCCCGGCCGCCTTGATCTCGGCCTTCACCTGGGTGTTCTCCGCGCCGTACGGCGGGCGGAAGCACTTCGACGCGGGTCCGCCGGTGATCTCCCGGTGCCGCTTGACAGCGGAGACCTTGGTCAACTGCGGATGCGAGTACGAGTGGCTGCCGATCGCGTGGCCGGCGGCCAGGACGGCGTCGTGCAGTTCCGGGTGCCGGTCGGCCAGCTGACCGAGTTCGAAGAACGTCGCCTTCGCGTTGTTGCGGGCGAGAATGTCCAGGATCTGCGGTGTCCAGGCGGGATCGGGCCCGTCGTCGAAGGTGAAGTACACCACCTTCCCACCGGCCGCGGGATGCGTGGCCGGGGTCGACGGCGGCGGCGTCGGCTGCTGGGACGGCGACGGAGACGGGGCGGCCTTGACCTGCGGCCGGGCGGCAGCCTCCGACTCGATCATGTTGGCCGCGCCGATCGTGATGCCGACCGCGGCGGCGACCCCCACCACAGCCACCGTCCGTACGAAGACCCTGGCGAACTTGCTGGACATGCCCCATCCCCCGTGACTGACGAACCGTTCGTCAGCCCTTGAGACGTCGCCCGGCCCGGTTTTGTTGGACCGGAGCTGGATCCCGGTTCGTGTCACCCTGAGGTTTCGGCCGACGCGTTCTGGGGGGTGAGGAAGGGATGCCGATGACCAACGACGAGGATTTCGACGCGTTCGTGCGAGCGCGTTGGACCACGACCGCACGGCTCGCCTACGCGCTCACCCTGGACCACCAGAAGGCGGAGGACCTGGCGCAGGAGTCCTTCACCAAATTGTGGTTCCACTGGCGGAAGGTGCGCGGCGAGAGCCCCGAGGGGTATCTGAGGAAGATCGTGACCACCACGTTCCTGTCCGGCGCCCGGCGGCGCTGGTCGGCGGAGCGGCCGACCGAGGTGCCACCGGACACCGCGATCGGGTCCGGGACCGGACAGGTGGACGACCGGCTGGCGCTGCACGCCGCGATGAGCCGGCTCAGTCCCCGTCAGCGGGCGGCGGTCTACCTGCGGTACGCCGAAGATCTGCCCGAACGGACCGTCGCGACCCTGCTCGGGTGCTCGGTCGGTTCGGTCAAACAGCACACGCGAAGAGGGCTGGAAGCACTTCGCCTCGACACCACCGACCAGTTGGCCGATCTGGCCGGAAGGAACATCGCATGACCGACGACCTGCGGACCAACTTCGAAGTACTGACCGACGCACGCCCCGAGCCGCCTGACCCGGCCGCGCCCATCCGGCTCCGGATCAAGAGCCGCCGGCGCCGCCGCCGCGGTACCGCGGTGGTCCTGGTCACGGCTGCCGCCGTCGGCATCACGCTCGGCATCGGACCGGCGCTGCACGCACTCCAGCCCGACGCCACGGGCGGGATCGGGGTTGCCGAAGTCCCGACGCCGCCGCCGACCTCTCCTTCGAGCTCCGTCCCGAGCTCAGGCCCGAGTTCCGTCCCGACGCAGCCCGCGCACAACAAGGTGCTGCCGCCACCGTGGTCCGACAAGCAGTTCACCAAGGTGCCCGACTCGAACAGCTACCGTCCGGCGTATTTCGTGGCCCAGGGCGAGATCCCGACCGAGAAGTGGGCGATGATCTCGACTCAGGACAGCTGCCTGGTCTCCGTCGAAGGCAAGGCGAACAGCTTCGGCGGCCTCTACGACTGCTTCACCGACTGGACCAACGGTCAGAAGGTGTCCTACCGGACCACGCCCGCCTACCAGAAGGAGAAGGACTCCTACAAGATCAACTACACGATGGTGATCGGCGCGACCTCGATCGAGGCACGCACGGTCCGGATCAAGGCCGGTGGCAAGACCTACGTCACCGACGCCGTCGGTACGCCGACCAGCAACAAGATCCGCTTCTTCTCCGTCGTGATCCCCCAGCGAGACGCGAAGCTCACCTCGATCACCCCACTCGATGCCACCGGCCGGCCGGCTCCGGCACCGAGCGACCCGCCGACCGCCCTTCCGTGCAACAACTGCGGCACGACCACAGGGAACCCGAGCGCTCCAACCGGCTCCCCCTCGAACTGACGAAACACCTCCCGTACGGCGCATCCGCCGTACGGGAGGTGCACCACGTGATCCCGTACTACGGAGTGCGCTGCATTTCATCCACAGGCAATCACCAGGCAACAGCGCGCTGTCAGGCTGGTGGCATGGAACAACTCCGGAGATCGGTCACCGCCGGGATGGCGTGTGATGTCTGCGGACGGTTGCCCCATCCGCACCGTCTGCGCCTGACGTTGGCAAAGCTCGCCGCGATCCTGCCGGTCGAGTTCGTGCTGCACGCGGCTGTGCTCGCACTGCACCCGCCCTACCTGCTGACCGTCGCGTTGCTCGCGGTGACCACGACCGCCTTGGTGATCTGGATCGTCGAACCGTCCGCGATGCGCCTGCTCCGCCGCTGGCTCCACGCCCCCGGTCACCACCTCCGGAGGAGGACCAGAGCAGTACTCACGCAGGCACCGTCGTTGTGGCGTATCCGGGTGACGCTCGACGACCGGGCCGGCGAACTCGAGCGGCTCACCCGCCGGCTGGCCGACCTGGACGCCAACATCCTCGGACTGCACGTTCATCCGGTGGACGCCGGGGTCCGGGACGAACTGGTCGTGTCGACGCCAGAGGTGGTCGGTGCGGACGAACTGCTGGCCGGGATCGAAGCCGCCGGTGGGCGCGACGTCCATGTCTGGCCGACCACAGCGCTGGCCTTGGTCGACGGCCAGACCGAGGCGCTGACCCTGGCCGCCCGGGTCGTGGCCGATCCCGCCGAACTGTCGCACGCGGTGTCCGAACTCCTCGGCGCGCGCCTCGTGACCGATCAACTGGCGGTCGCCAAGGGCTTGCTACCGCAGGACGGGACGATGCTGAAGATCCCGTCGCCGTGGAGCGGGCTCTTCGTCTTCACCCGCCCCGGCGAGCCCTTCACCCCGGCGGAATCAGCCCGCGCGCACCGGCTGGCCCAGGTCGCCGAACTCGCCCGCGACCTCGAGGAGGAGCAGCTAGCGGCGGGCCAGTAGGCGGCGTTTGGGTTCGGTTCGGTCGATCCAGTCCAGGTCGTCGGACAGGACCGCGTCGTTGCCGCGTTCGTCGTACGGCGGGGGTGGTGGCGGAGGCGGCGGGAGGGCGCGGATCTTGAGCGCGACCATCGGGATCGCGAGCAGGAACGCCAGCGCGAGCCACGGCCAGTAGTCGTGCAGCAAGGGGGCGAACGCCTTGAAGAAAGCGTCCGTCGCCGTGTTCGCCACGTCGTCGGCCGGGCGGCCACTGGAGCCGACGATCGTCTTGATCCCGTCGACGACGGCGAACGACGTCACGTAGGTCGCTGCCAACGGCAACCATGCGTACGCCGAGGGCCAGCCTCGCCGCCAGCACGCGACGTACAGGAGACCCGCGAGACCGGCCGCGACCAGCAGACCGTTCAGTTGCCAGAGCCAATGCCAATCCGCGAGCTTCGCGGCCGGGCGGAGTGCATACCAGGCGACCGGCATCGCCAGGGCGAACGCCGCGAACACCGAGCTTCGGGTGCCCAGGGCACCGAAGAAGCCTCCGATGGCACTTGCCACCAGCAACGAGATCAGCAGATCCCTGCTGTGGAACGAGTTCCCGCTCAGCCACCAGGTGCCGACGGCAACCACCAGCACCAGCGGTACGGCGATGCGCACCCGCTGGACCAGCAGACCGGCCAGCACTCCCCCGGCGAATCCACCCAGCAGCAGCACGTCGAGGCGAGGCGTCACGAAAGCGGTCGCACCTTCGGGCAGCCCCGCCAGATAGGTGGGGCTGAAGCCGGCCACGAACCAGGCGATCACCGCCGCCGGTACAGACCACAAGTAGCGCATGACACCTCGATCCGCCCCGGGCGGAGGCTCGGGGTCAGTGCTGTGCTCGCTCGACCTTGCTCTTCAAGGTCTCCGGGTTATCGACCGTAGCCCCCTCGGACCGCAACCAGGCGTCAAGACTCGCCCGATCCTGCAGAGACATGATCGCGACCACGTCGCCGGCCTTCGCCTCGGCCACCAGCGCCTGGGCGGCCTCGAGCTCGGTCGGGTACGCCGGTACGTCGTCGACGCCGACCGAACTGGTGCCTTCGCGGAAGACGGCCTCCAGTTCCTCCGGCGGCCGGCCGCGCAGGTAGTCGCCCTTGTGCCCGATCACCACCCGGTCGGCGCCGCGGGCCCCGATCGCGCCCATCGCCGACACCATGTCGTCGGCCCGGTCGCCCGGCGAACCGAGCGCGAGCAGCAGCCGGCTGCCCGGTTCGCGCACGCCGTTCATGATCTCGAGCAGCGCCTCGAGGCCGGCCTCGTTGTGGGCCAGGTCGATGACGACGGTGAAGTCGCGCACGGAGTACATGTTCATCCGGCCCGGGTTGTTCTCGCCCGGCGTGAACGTGCTCAGGCCCTCGATCACTGCTGCTCGCGGCAGCCCGAGTCCGAGCGCCGCCGAGGCGGCCGCCAGGGCGTTCTCGACGTTGTAGTGGGACAGTCCGGACAGCGTCATCGGCACGTCCACGACCTTGAGCAACGGCTCGGCGTCGCGGGAGTTGTCGAGGACGGTGATGAACCCGTCGAGCACGGTGGTCGCCCGGCCGCCTTCGTCGAGCACCGTCCGGATCGACGGCGAGTCGGGGTCGCGGGAGAACACCCAGCACTTGGCCGGCGAGCCGAGCCGCATCCCGAACGTCCGCGGGTCGTCGCCGTTCACCACACACCAGCCGCGCGGCCGGGTGATCTTGGTGATGACCGCCTTCACCTCGGCGAGCTGATCGACGGTGTCGATACCGCCCAGGCCGAGGTGGTCGGCGGTGACGTTGGTGACCACCGAGACGTCGTTGTGCGCCACGCCGACGCCGCGACGCAGGATTCCGCCACGAGCCGTCTCGGTGACCGCCAGCTGCACACCTGGCTGGGAGAGCACCTGACCGGCGCCGCTCGGCCCGGAGAAGTCGCCGTACTTGACCAGCTCGCCGTCGAAGTACACGCCGTCCGTGCTCGACCAGCCGACGTGCAGCCCGGCCGCCCGGCCGATGTGCGCGATCATCCGCGAGGTCGTGGTCTTGCCGTTGGTGCCGGTGACCGCGACCACCGGGATCTTCGGCCGCAACGTCGGCGGCGGGTTGCCGGCCGGCTCGTTGCGGACCCGGTCACCGACCGTGGCGATCAGTTCGGGCAGTTCCTCGGCGCCGAAGGCGTCCACGACATCAACGATCGCCTGGCCGAGCGCCCGCGCGCGGCCCTCGTGCGCCCAGGGGAAGGCCACGACCAGCCGGTGCACATCGGACTCGGACCGCACCCGTACGCCGATCCGCCCGATCCCGGCCTCGCGGGCGATCCGCCGGACGATGTGCCCGACGACGCGGACCGCGAACCGCTGCCGGAAACCGGAGCCGATCCGGCCCGGCCGGGTGGCCCCGAGCCCGAGTGCCGACGCGTACGCCTTGGCCGCCGGAGCCGGCGCGTCGATCAGTGCGGTGAGGTCGAGCGTGAGCTTGACCGCCGCCCGGCTGAAGTAGAGGTTGGCCCCGTCCAGAACGCGGAGCTCGACCAGAGAACCGGACACGTGTATCAGGCACCCATCGCGTGGTAGCCGCCGTCGACGTGGATGATCTCGCCGGTGGTGGAGGGGAAGAAGTCACTGAGCAGGCCGACGATCGTCTTACCGGTCGGCTCCAGGTCGGACGGGTCCCAGCCCAGCGGGGCCCGGTCCAGCCACGGCTCCTCGAACTTCTCGAAGCCCGGGATCGCCTTCGCGGCCAGCGTCTTCAGCGGACCGGCCGAGACCAGGTTGCAGCGGATGCCCTGGGCACCGAGATCGCGGGCCAGGTAGCGCGAGGTCGACTCCAGCGCGGCCTTCGCCACGCCCATCCAGTCGTACCCCGGCCAGGCCACGGTCGCGTCGAAGGTCAGCCCGACGACGCTGCTCCCCCGGCTCATCAACGGCGCGCAGGCCACCGCCAGCGCCTTCAACGAGTACGCCGAGACGTGCACCGCGCGGGACACGTCGTCCCACGGACCCTCGAGGAACTTGCCGCCGAGGATCGTCTCGGGGTTGCCGTAGGCAATGGAGTGCACGACGCCGTCCAGGCCGTCGACGTGCTCGCGGATGGCGTCGGGCAGTGCGGCCAGGTGGTCCGCGTCGGTCACGTCCAGTTCGAGCACGGGCGGCTCGACCGGCAACCGCTTCGCGATCCGCTTGGTGATGCTCAGCGCACGGCCGAAGTTCGAGATCAGCACGGTCGCGCCTTGTTCCTGCGCCACCTTGGCCGTGGCGAAACCGATCGAGGAGTCGAGGGTGACTCCGGCGACCAGGATCCGCTTGCCGTCGAGGATGCCCACCGGCATGCCCTTTCTTCAGTGTTTGAGGGAGTCAGTGGCCCATGCCGATGCCGCCGTCGACCGGGATCACCGCGCCGGTGATGTAGCCGGCCTCGTCCGAGGAGATCCAGCGGACCGCGTTGGCGATCTCCTCGGTCAACCCGAACCGGCCGAGCGGGATCTGGCCCAGGTACTGCTTCTGGGTCTCTTCCGGCAGGACGGCGGTCATGTCGGTCTCGACGAAACCGGGCGCGACCAC
Source organism: Kribbella voronezhensis (assembly GCF_004365175.1). Classification (NCBI taxonomy): domain Bacteria; kingdom Bacillati; phylum Actinomycetota; class Actinomycetes; order Propionibacteriales; family Kribbellaceae; genus Kribbella; species Kribbella voronezhensis. The sequence goes on from NZ_SOCE01000001.1 coordinate 47,988, forward strand.
GTTGGTGGTGATCCCGCGGCTGCCGAGTTCGCGTGCCATCGAGCGTGCCATCCCGATCAGGCCGGACTTGCTGGCCGCGTAGTTCACCTGGCCGGGCGAGCCGAGCAGGCCGACCACCGAGGAGATGAACACGATCCGGCCCCGGCGCAGCCGCAGCATTCCCTTGGCCGCCCGCTTGGCGACCCGGAACGAGCCGGTGAGGTTGGTGGAGATGACCGAGTCCCAGTCGTCGTCGGTCATCCGCAGCAGCAGCGTGTCGCGGGTGATGCCGGCGTTCGCGACCAGTACCTCGACCGGGCCGTGCTCGGCCTGGATCGTCTCGAACAGCGCCTCGACCTGCTCGGCGTCGGTGATGTCGCACTTGACCGCGAGGAAACCGTCCGGCGGCGGACTGCTGTTGTAGGTCACGGCGACCTGGTCGCCCGCCTCTTTGAAGGCGGTCGCGATGGCCAGTCCGATGCCCCGGTTGCCACCGGTGACCAGTACCGATCTCGACACGTCTGAAGTCTCCTCACTCGGCTGAACGGCGTACTGCCGGACGAACGGTATCGCAGCCGTTCGCCGTACTGCGGTCAGGCGTCCTCGAGGCGGAAGCCGACCTTCAGACCGACCTGGTAGTGGTCGATCGCGTTGTCGACGATGTGGCCGCGGATCTGGGTCACCTCGAACCAGTCCAGGTGCCGCAGGGTCTCCCCGGCCCGGCTGATGGCGTTCGTGATCGCCGCGTCGATGCCCTCCTTGGACGTGCCGACGATCTCGGTCACTCGGTAGGTGCGATCGGTCATGTCAGTTCCCCTTCGCCGGGGTACGCATAGGTTCTTCGAGCCGGGCGTACCGTTGGTCCTGGTGAGGAGAATAGATGTCGCGACGTAGTGAACGGGCCGACGAAACGGTCATCTCGGTGACCAGTGCGCAACCGGGCCGTTCGGAGGACCTGGAGAGCCGGATCGCGCGGTACGCGTGGATGATGTCGATCCGCATCGTCTGCTTCGTGCTGGCGGTGCTGACGCCGTCCCCGTGGCGGTGGATCTTCCTGGTCGGCGCCGTCTTCCTGCCGTCGGTCGCGGTGGTGCTGGCGAACGCCCGCAAGACCACGAAGGTCGACGCCGCGGCGTCCTACGTACCACCGGCCAGACCCCAGATCGGCCCGGACTCTGCACACGATTCCAGGTCCTTCACCGGCCCCGAGGTGATCCCCGATCCGGGCCCCGATCGCGACACCGAAAAGTGATCTTCGCCGGGACTGGATTCTCAAGACTGATCCGTGTCAGAATCTGCGTGCTCTGAAGTTCATGGATGGAATTCAGGGACTTGATGCGGCGTCGGACGGCTCCCCCCGTGGCTGTCCGACGTCGCTTCATTTTCTCCACGCTATTGATAATTGAGCGATCAGGGACAATTGCCGGATGACCGAAGAAGTAGTGCCGTCCGGCTGCTCTGCAAGGGGATGCGGCCGGCCCGCCCTGTGGGCGTTGCGCTGGAACAACCCGAAGATCCACACGCCCGACCGGCGCAAGACCTGGCTGGCCTGCGAGGAACACAAGGACAGCCTGTCCGACTTCCTCGCACAGCGGTCATTCCTGCGCGAGGTGGAGCCATTCACCGGCTGAAAGCCGGCGTTACAGCAGAAAAAGTAAATTTCCCGTTCAGAACCGGCCGCGAAGTGGTGCAGGCCGGTTCTTCTGCGGCACCGACTTCAGCCGCCGATGGCCGACATCGGACGCGCCGGTTGCAGGAAGCTGGGGTCGGCGATGCCATGGCCGGGGAGTTTTCCACGCATCGCGGTTCGCCACCGGTCGGCGAGTTCCGCATCCGGGGCACCGGCGCGTAATGCGGTCCGAAGATCCGATTCTGTTCGTGCGAAGAGACAATCGCGGACCTGGCCGTCGGCCGTCAGCCGGACCCGGTCGCAGTCGCCGCAGAACGGCCGGGTCACCGACGCGATGATGCCGACGGTCGCCGGACCGCCCAGGACGGTGAACGACTCCGCCGGTGCGCTGCCCCGGGCGGCAGCGCCGACCGGCTCGAGACCGAACCGGTCACCCAGCATCCCGAGGATCTCCTCGGCGGTGACCATCGTGTCCCGGTTCCAGCCGTGCTGGGCGTCCAGCGGCATCTGCTCGATGAAGCGCAACTCGTAGTCGTGGTCGAGGCAGAACTGCAGCAGTTCGCCCGCCTGGTCGTCGTTCACCCCGCGCATTAGGACGGCGTTGACCTTCACCGGCGCCAGGCCGGCCCGCCGCGCCGCTTCCAGGCCGGCCAGCACGTCCTTGAGCCGGTCCCGCCGGGTCAACTGCTGGAAGGTGTCGGCGCGGACCGTGTCGAGGCTCACATTCACCCGGTCCAGCCCGGCTTCCTTCAGCGCCTCCGCCTGCCGGGCCAGCCCGATCCCGTTGGTCGTGATCGAGATCTGGGGACGCGGCAGCAGTTCCGCCGTACGGGAGACGATCCCGACCAGGCCCCGGCGCAGCAGCGGCTCGCCACCGGTGAAGCGGATCTCGTCGACGCCGAGCTGGGTGACGGCCACCGCTACGAGGCGAACGACCTCGTCGTCGGTGAGCAGCTCCGGCTTGGCGAGCCAGTCGAGACCTTCTTCGGGCATGCAGTACGTGCAGCGGAGATTGCAGCGGTCCGTCAGCGACACCCGCAGATCGGTGGCCACCCGGCCGTAGTTGTCGGCTAGGCCCAGTGGCGAAGTGCTCGGCCTGGTCATATCGACCAGGGTACGTGGGTGCGCGCAGCGCATTTCAGCCGATGGCTTAAGTTCGAACTGTGCCCAGTGCTCCACGCAGCGCCTCGAAGACCCTGCTGAACCCTCGGTGGATCGTCACCGCGCTCCTGGTGCTGCTCCTCGCGGGTGTCTGTGTGCAGCTCGGACGGTGGCAACTGCACCGGCTCGACGAGCGGAAATCCCGCAACGAGGTGACCAGGTCCAACCTGGCCGCTCCGCCGGCACCGATCGCGGACATCGTCGGCCCGGACCATGTGATCGGCCAGCAGCACGACTGGCGCACGGTCGTCGTCACCGGCCGGTACGAGGCCGCCAAGCAGGTGGTGATCCGCTACCGGAACCTCTCCGACCGGCCCGGCTTCGAGATCGTCACCCCGCTGAAACTGGACGACGGTACGGCGATCCTGGTCGACCGTGGCTTCCTCCCCCGTCAGGGCAGTGAACTCGCGCCCACGAGCATCCCGGCCGCTCCGAGCGGTGAGGTGACGGTCACGGGCCGCCTGCGCCGTAGTGAACACGGCGGCCACACCAGCGGCGGCGTACCCGTCGACGGCACCGCCCGGCTGATCAACGGGCCCGACTTCAGCAAGGCGCTGGGGCTTTCCCTGTACGACGGGTATGTGACCGTCGACAAACAGCAGCCCCCGTCCGACCCGGCGTTCGACACCTTCCCTGGGCCTGAGATCGACAACGGGCCACACTTCTTCTACGCGCTGCAGTGGTTCTTCTTCGCCCTGATGGCCATCGGCGGCTTGGTCTACTTCTCCAGACGGGACGTTCAGGATGACAAGTCAGCAGAAGCCGGATCCGGCCACCTCGAAGCCGAGGGCACCGAGGGTGGATCCGGGTCGGCAGGGACGGTCGCGGTCGGCGCTGCCGGACCGGAGGATCGAGGACTACGCGCTGATCGGGGACACCCAGACGGCGGCGCTGGTCTCGACTGACGGCTCGATCGACTGGCTCTGCTTCCCCCGCTTCGACTCCCCCGCCTGCTTCGCGGCGCTGCTCGGCACCGACGACAACGGCCACTGGCGGCTCCGGCCGCGCGACGCCGACGCCAAGGCCAGCCGGCACTACCGGGGCGCCACCCTGGTCCTGGAGACGGAGTGGTCCACGCCGACGGGATCGGTCCGCGTCCTCGACTTCATGCCGCCGCGGGACGAGGCGCCGGACGTCGTACGGATCGTCGAGGGTGTCAGCGGCACGGTGTCGATGCGGTCCGAGCTCCGGCTGCGGTTCGACTACGGGCACGTGGTGCCGTGGGTGCGGCAGGTCGACGGGCAGATCGTCGCGATCGCCGGTCCGGACGCGGTCTCGCTGCGCAGTGACGTCCACCAGTACGGGCGCGACTTCGCGACGTACGCCGATTTCGAACTCAAGGCGGGAGACCGGGCCTGGTTCGTGCTCACCTGGCACCCGTCGCACCACCCGGTGCCCACGGCAATCGACGCGCTGGACGCGCTGGAGCCGACCGAAACCTACTGGCGCGAGTGGATCGGCCGCGGCAAGGTTCCCGAGGAGACGTCCGACGAGGTGAGCAGGTCGCTGCTGACACTGAAGGCGCTCACCTACTCACCGTCCGGCGGGATGGTCGCGGCACCGACGACCTCGCTCCCGGAGGCACTGGGCGGCGAACGCAACTGGGACTACCGGTTCTGCTGGTTGCGGGACGCAACGATGACGCTGTCCGCGCTGCTCCGCTCGGGATTCACCGAGGAGGCGCAGGCCTGGCGCAACTGGTTGCTCCGGGCCATCGCCGGCTCCCCCGCCGACCTGCAGATCATGTACGGCGTGACCGGGCAGCGGCGACTGCCCGAGTTCGAGGCCGGCTGGCTGCCCGGGTTCGGTGGGTCGTCACCGGTGCGGATCGGCAACGCGGCCGCGGAGCAGTTGCAACTGGACGTGTTCGGCGAGGTGATGGACGTGCTCGCGCTGGCCCGGGAGACGCAGATCGGGCCGAGTGACGACGCGTGGTCCGTCCAGCGGAGCCTGATGCGCCACCTCACCGAGGTCTGGGAAGGGCCCGACGAAGGGATCTGGGAGGTGCGCGGCGGCCGCCAGCACTTCACCTACTCGAAGGTGATGGCCTGGGTGGCCTTCGACCGCGGCGCCCGGGCGGTCGAGCGGTACGGGATGGGCGGGCCGGCCAAGCAGTGGCGGGCCACCGCGGACGAGATCCACCGGCAGGTGTGCGAGGAGGCGTACGACAGCAAGCGGAACACGTTCACCCAGGCCTACGGGAGCAAGGCGCTGGACGCCGCCGTACTGCTCATCCCGCAGGTCGGGTTCCTGCCCGCCGACGACCCGCGCGTGGTCGGCACGGTCGAGGCGATCCAGCGCGAACTCACCGTCGACGGGTTCGTCCGCCGCTACCTGACCGAGCACGTCGACGACGGGCTGCAGGACGAGGAGGGCGCCTTCTTGATCTGCTCGTTCTGGCTGGCCGACTCGCTGGCGATGATCGGCCGGATCGGCGAGGCGCGCCGGCTGTACGAGAAGCTTGTTGCCTTGCGCAACGATGTCGGCCTGCTGGCGGAGGAGTACGACCCGGCCTCGAAGCGGATGCTGGGCAACTTCCCGCAGGCGTTCTCCCACCTCGGCCTGGTGAACACCGCCTTCCATTTGAACGAGACCGAGCACACGCCGCTCAGGCCCTCGGCGTACTGACGGGGCGGCTTCGCCGGGTGCGTCGGTGAGATCGCCGTCCGGTGAGTGAGATCGATGCCACGCGTGGCGGCGCGCGGATCAGCGAGACCTGGTGCGGTACGGCAGGATGGGGTTCGTGGACCTCGGACTTCGCGATCGCACCTACATCATCACCGGCGCCAGCGGTGGGCTCGGCTTCGCCACCGCGAAGGCCCTCGCGGCCGAAGGCGCCCGGCTGGTGATCTCCAGCCGCAACGAGGAGTCGATCGCCCGCGCGGCCGCCGAACTCGGCGACCAGGTGGTCGGCATCCCGGTCGACAACGCCGATCCGGAGAGCGCCGAGCGGCTGGCCGCGACCGCGATCGCCAAGTGGGGCGCACTGCACGGCGCGCTGATCAGCGTCGGCGGCCCGCGGCCCGGGACGGCGCTGGACACCGACGAGGCCGACTGGCGGGCAGCGTTCGACAGCGTCTTCCTCGGTGGTCTGCGAATCGCCCGCTCGGTCGCCCGCGCCGGAGCAGACGGTACGTCGATCGCCTTCGTGCTCTCCTCGTCGGTCAAGTCGCCGATCGCCGGACTCGCGATCTCCAACGGCCTGCGGCCCGGTCTCGCGATGGTCGCCAAGACGCTCGCCGACGAGCTCGGCCCCAACGGGGTCCGGGTGAACGGGCTGCTGCCCGGCCGGATCGCGACCGACCGGTTGAAGGAACTGGACGGGAAGGGTGGCGACCCCGAAGCCGCCCGCCGCGCCGCTGAGAAGACCATCCCGCTGCGTCGCTACGGCACCCCGGACGAGTTCGGCCGCGTCGCCGCGTTCGTCCTGTCCCCCGTCGCCTCCTATCTCACCGGCGCGATGATCCCGATCGACGGCGGCGCCCTCCGCACCCTCTAGTCCTCTTGCGGCTTGGCCTTCTCGATCCGGTTGCCGCTCTCGTCCCAGTGGCCCTCGACCTTCTTGGAGGGCTGGACCCGGGGCGGTTCGCCGGGCATCTTCGGGTAGTCCGGCGGATAGGGCATCTCGCCTTCGCCGTAGTCACGTTCGTGCTTGGCGGACAGTTCCAGCAGCGAGTCCAGCGAGAACGCCTTCTCGGCCACGGCCGCGTGCAGGTCGCCGACCTCGGCGAAGCGGGCCGGCATGGTGAGCACGTCGAAGTCGTCCGGGACGACCTGGTCGACCTCCTCCCAGCGCAGCGGCGCGGACACCCGGGCGCGCGCGTTCGGGCGGACGGAGTACGCCGAGGCGATCGTGCGGTCCCTGGCCATCTGGTTGTAGTCGATGAAGACGCGTTCGCCGCGCTCCTCCTTCCACCAGTTCACCGTCACCTGGTCGGGCAGCCGCCGGGACAGCTCCCGGCCGACCGCGATCACGGCTCGGCGCGCCTCGACGAAGGTCCAGCGCGGCTCGATCGGCACGTACACGTGCAGCCCGCGCCCGCCCGACGTCTTCGGGAACCCTTCCAGGCCGTGCTCAGCCAGCAGCTCACGCAGTACGGGGGCCACCGCGGCAGCGCTCTTGAAGTCCGTGCCCGGCTGCGGGTCGAGGTCGATGCGGAGCTGGTCGGGTGAGTCGAGCTCCGGCCGGCGGACCGGCCAGGGGTGGAAGGTCAGCGTGCCGAGGTTGACCGCCCAGGCGACCACGGCCAGCTCGGTCGGGCACACCTCGTCGGCGGGCCGGCCGCTGGGGAACTTGATGGTGGCGGTCTCGACCCAGTCGGGAGCGCCCTTGGCGACCCGCTTCTGGTAGAACGCGTCGCCCCTGTTGTCCATCCGGGTGGACAGCTTCGCCCCCTCGAACCAGCCACCGGGCCAGCGCTCGAGGGTGGTCGGCCGGTCCCGGAGCGCGCCCAGGATGCCGTCGCCGACCGAGATGAAGTAGTTCACGATGTCCAGCTTGGTCAGACCCCGGTCCGCGAAGTACGGCTTGTCCGGGTTGCTGACCCGGACCGTCCGTCCCGCGACCTCCAGCTCGATTGCCTTCGTCGCCGCCATGCCGGTGACGCTACCGCCCGGGTCGGACCAAACTGTGCGGGGCCGGCCCGCGAAAAGACGGAAAGGCAACTTTTCTCGACCTCTGGCCACCCTAGGTGACCGAGCGGTAACGTTCCTGCACCTCGTTCCTGGGGCGTGAGGCCCCCGGGACACTCTTGAAGGAGCGCGAGGATGAACAGATCCGCCCTGCTCGCCGCTGCCACCGCAGTGGCCACCGCAACCGCTCTGGGGCTCACGGGCGCCACTACGGCGTCCGGAGCTCCGAAGACCGCCCCCCTGCCGACGCCTGCCGCGGCGGTCGCCCGGGCCAAGGCCGCCATCACCCACAACCTGGGAACCCTTCGAGCCACCAGCGCCGACACGTTCGCCGTACGGGACGTCATCGTCGACTCCGACGGCTCCACTCACGTGCGGATGGACCGGAGCATCGGTGGGCTGCCGGTGCTCGGCGGCGACGTCGTGCTGCACCAGGCCAAGGACGGCTCCTGGAAGGGCGCCAGCCTGACCCTGGCCAAGCCCGCGAACGTCGGCCGGACGCCCAAGGTCAGCATCGCGACGGCGACCAGCAAGGCGCTCGGCAAGGGATACCAGACCGAGGGCAAGCCCACCCTGGTGATCGAGGCTCGCAAGGGCGCGCCCCGGCTCGCCTACCAGGTCACCACGGTCGGTACCCAGGCCGACGGTACGCCGAGCAACATCAGCACCACGATCGATGCTCTCACCGGCGCGAAGCTGATCAGTGAGCAGCACATCGAGACCGTGACCGGCGACGGCAAGAGCCTGTACTCCGGCACGGTGCCGCTCGACACCAGCGCGGTCACCGGCGGCTTCACCTTGACCGACACCGTTCGCGGCGGCGGAGTGACCCAGGACGCGCAGAACAAGACCGACTCGATCCTGTGTCAGTTGTTCGGCTTCGGCTGCCCGAAGGCGGTCAACTTCGTCGACGCCGACAACCACTGGGGCACCGGGCTGAACTCCGACCGCGCCTCGGCGGCGGTCGACGCGCACTACGGCGCGGCAACCACCTTCGACTACTACAAGAACGTGCACGGCCGGAACGGCATCTTCAACGACGGCAAGGGTGTCCCGAGCCGTGTCCACTACGGCACCAACTACGTGAACGCCTTCTGGGACGGCAAGAAGATGACGTACGGCGACGGCGACAACGTCGTCGCGGGACCGCTCGTCTCGATCGACGTGGCCGGCCACGAGATGTCCCACGGCGTCACCTCGGCGACCGCGAACCTGACCTACTCCGGTGAGTCCGGCGGCCTGAACGAGGCCACCAGCGACATCTTCGGCACGATGGTCGAGTTCTACTCCAACAACACCAGCGACCCCGGCGACTACTACATCGGCGAGGAGATCGTGAAGGACCGGCCGGCCCTTCGGTACATGGACAAGCCGAGCAAGGACGGGAACTCGCCGGACTGCTACTCCTCGGGCGTCGGCAACCTGGACGTGCACTACTCCTCCGGCATCGCCAACCACTTCGTCTACCTCGCCTCCGAGGGCAGTGGCGCCAAGACGATCGGCGGCCTGCCGCACAACTCGCCCACCTGCAACGGCTCGACGGTCGCCGGTATCGGGCACGACAAGGTCGGCAAGATCTGGTACCGCGCGCTGACGACGTACTTCACCACGGGGACCACCTACGCGCAGGCCCGGACCGCCACGCTGAACGCGGCGACCGACCTGTACGGCGCGAGCAGCCCCGAGCGCGCCGCCGTCGCGGCCGCCTGGTCCGCCGTCAGCGTCAACTGACCGCCTGACTTCGCCGGGTCCTGTCCCACTGGGGCGGACAGGACCCGGCGAAGGTTCCCCCCTGTGGTTGCACGCAGTTTCAGCTGTTCACCCGTTGGGCCTTGGCCCGGCCTGGTACGGGTGTGAGAATCCGGCTCATGTCTGCCCAGAACCGATCACGGCGCCGCCTGGGCGCCCTCGTGATCACTTCCAGTCTCATCGTGTCAGGAGCGGCCGTGATCGCGGCCGCGCCGGCACTCGCTGCCTCGTCCACCGTGGTGATCACCGAGGTGTACGGCGGCGGCGGCAACTCCGGCGCTCCCTACACGAACGACTTCGTCGAGCTGACCAACAACAGCAGCTCTCCGGTCGACCTGACCGGCTGGTCGATCCAGTACGCGTCCGCCACCGGCACTTCGTGGACCAACAAGATCGCACTCACCGGCAGCATCGCTCCCGGCGGCGTCTACCTCGCCCAGGGCGCCTCCGGTGGAGCCAACGGCCAGCCACTGCCGGCCCCTGACGCCACGGGCAGCGTGAACATGTCCGCCACCGCGGGCAAGGTCGCCCTGGTCACCTCCACGACGAGCCTGTCCTGTACGACGGCCTGCGCCACCGCGGCCGGCGTCGTCGACTTCGTCGGGTACGGCGGCGCGAACGACTCCGAGACGAGCCCTGCTCCGGGCACCTCGAACACCACCTCGGCGACCCGCAAGGACCCGACCAAGGACGCGGACAACAACGGCACCGAGTTCGCGGCGGTCAACCCGTCACCCAAAACGCTGACCTCGACCCCGCCGGACCCCGACCCGATCGACGCCAGGATCCACGACGTCCAGGGCGCCGCGCACCGGTCGCCGCTGACCGGCAAGCTCGTCGGCAACGTCACCGGCGTGGTCACCGCGAAGAGCGGCAACGGCTTCTGGTTCCAGGACCCGCAGCCCGACGACAACCCGGCCACCAGCGAAGGCGTATTCGTCTTCACCAGCTCGGCTCCGACCGTTGCTGTCGGCGACGCCGTGTCGGTCAAGGGCACGGTCGCCGAGTTTCGGCCCGGCGGCTCGGGCGGCACCACCAACCTGACCACGACCGAGATCACCAACCCGACCGTGACCGTCACCGGCACCGCGCCGGTTCCGGCGGCGACCATCGTCGGCCCGGGCGGCCGGGTTCCTCCGTCGACCGTGATCGACGACGACTCCACCGGCGACGTCGAGACCACCGGCACGTTCGAGCCGGCCACCGACGGCCTCGACTTCTGGGAGTCGCTCGAGGGCATGTGGCTGGGGATCAACTCCCCTGAGGTGACTGGCCCGACCAGCTCCTTCCGTGAGCTTTCCGTAGTACCGGCTGGTTCGAGTGTCCGGACCGTGCGCGGCGGCATCCTGCTGCAGAAGACCGACAGCAACCCCGAGCGGATCCTGCTCGACGACGTGCTGGCTCCCGTCCCGGACGCCAAGACCGGTGACAAGCTCGCGGCCGCCGACGGATCCCCGACGGTCACCGGCGTGCTGGACTACGGCTTCGGCAACTACAAGTTCCTCCTCACGCAGACTCCGACTGTCATCGACGGCGGCGTCCAGCGCGAGAAAACGACGGCCTCCTCTGCTCTGCAGGTCTCGGTGGCGACGTTCAACGTGGAGAACCTGGACCCGTCCGACGGCCCCGCCAAGTTCGACGGGCTGGCCCAGGCGGTGGTGAAGAACCTCGCCGCACCGGACATCCTCGGTCTGGAGGAGGTGCAGGACAATGACGGCGCTGTGAACTCGGGCAGCACTGCCGCTGACCTCACCCTGAGCACGCTGGCCACCGCGATCCAGAACGCGGGCGGCCCGAAGTACGCGTGGCGGCAGATCGACCCGGTGAACAACGCCGAGGGCGGCGAGCCGGGCGGCAACATCCGGGTCGCGTTCATGTACCGCACCGACCGGCCGGTGAAGTTCGTCGACCGGGCCGGCGGCGGTTCGACCACGGCCACCACGATCACCACCGACCGGTTCGGCCGGCCGCACCTGAGCTCGTCGCCGGGCCGCGTCGACCCGGCCAACCCGGCCTGGGCGGCCACCCGGGTCCCGCTGGCCGGCGAGTTCACCTGGCTCGGTCAGTCGCTGTTCGTGGTGGTCAACCACTTCAGCTCCAAGGGCGGCGACGACCCGCTCTGGGGCCGGTTCCAGCCGCCGGTCCAGTCCAGCGCCCCGAAGCGCCACCAGCAGGCGCAGGCCGTGCGTGGGTTCGTGGACCAGATCCTCGCCAAGGACACCGGCGCGAACGTGATCGTGCTCGGCGACCTGAACGACTTCGACTTCTCCGAGACCGCGGACATCCTGATCGGCTCGGGCAAGACGAGCCTGATCAGCCTGCCGAAGACACTGCCGTTGCCGCAGCGCTACAGCTACGTCTTCGAGGGGAACAGCCAGATCCTCGACCAGATCCTGATGTCGAAGAACCTGCAGCCGGCGTCGTCGTACGACATCGTGCACATGAACGCCGAGTTCCCCGACCAGATCAGCGACCACGACCCGCAGGTGGTCAAGGTCATCCCGCTGCCGTCCTGGTACCGGTGAGACGCCGCTCACAGTGCGATGACGGGAGGCTTACGGCGGTCGTCCTGACGGGGTTTCGTTTGTCGGGCCGCCGATAATGGAGAGGAGCCGGTAGACCTTGGGTCGCCGGCTCCTCGACTGAGGAGGACGCATGACAGAGGGCAACACCCGGCAGTACGCCGTACAGAAGACCGACGAGCAGTGGCGGGCCGAGTTGTCGCCGGCGGAGTTCCAGGTGCTGCGCAAGGCCGGCACCGAGCGGCCCTTCACCGGTGAGTACACCGACACCAAGACGGTCGGGGTCTACAAGTGCCGGGCGTGTGACGCGGAGTTGTTCCGCAGCGAGACCAAGTTCGACTCGCACTGCGGCTGGCCGTCGTTCTTCGCTCCACTGGCCGAGGACCGGGTCGAGTACATCGAGGACCACGACCTCGGCATGAAGCGCGTCGAGGTCCGCTGCGCCAACTGCGGCTCCCACCTCGGCCACGTCTTCGAGGGCGAGGGCTACGGCACGCCCACCGACCTGCGCTACTGCATCAACTCCGTCAGCCTCTCGCTGGCTCCCGCGGAGTAGTCACTCCCTCAGCGCGTCACTCCGTACTACGGGGTGGCGCGCTGACCTTTGCCCGCGGGGGGACGAGCTGTGTGCGGCGCGCGCTGTCAGATCGGGGTGGCGAGGGCTACCGGGTTGCCGTCGGGGTCGGCGATGTAGGCCTGGCGTTCGCCCCAGGGCATGGTGGCCGGGGGCTGGAGGACGGTGTAGCCGGCTGCGCGGAAGGTCTCCACGTCGGTGTCGACCTCGTCGACGTACACGAAGAGCTCGAAGCGCGGCGCGGTGCCGACGGTGATGCCGAGCTGGGCTTCGGGCCAACTGGAGTCGGCGATGCCCAGGGAGGACTCGCCGCGTTCCAGGCCGACGTAGTGCGGCTCACCTTCGAGCGGGAACTGGTAGCGCAACTCGTAGCCGAGCAGGACGTAGAACTCCACCGACCTGCGGACGCTACCGACGTACAGGACCGGGAAGGCCTTGCGCTGACTGGTCACGCGAGGTTCGCGACCAGCTCGCCGAGCTCGGTCCGTTTGCCGGTGTAGAAGGGGATCTCCTCGCGCACGTGCCGCCGTGCCGTCGAGGCACGCAGGTCGCGCATCAGGTCGACCATCCGGTGCAGCTCGTCGGCCTCGAAGGCCAGGATCCACTCGTAGTCGCCCAGCGCGAACGACGCCACCGTGTTGGCCCGTACGTCGGGGTAGGTGCGCGCCATCTTCCCGTGCTCGGCCAGCATGAACCGGCGCTCCTCGTCCGGCAGCAGGTACCACTCGTAGGACCGGACGAACGGGTACACGCAGATGTAGGCCCGCGGCTCCTCGTCGGCCAGGAACGCCGGGATGTGACTCTTGTTGAACTCGGCCGGCCGGTGCAGCGCGAACTGCGACCAGATCGGCGCCAGGTGCCGCCCGAGCCGCGAGCGGCGCAGCGCGTGGTACGCCTTCTGCAGGGCATCCGAGGTCGGCGCGTGCCACCAGATCATGAAGTCGGCGTCCGCGCGGAACCCTTCGACGTCGTAGAAGCCGCGGATCACCACGTCGTCGGCGGCCAGCTTGCCGACCAGCTCCGCCAGCTCGGCGGCCAGCTCGTCCCGGTCCACGTCACCCAGCGGCGTCTCCACCTTGAACACCGACCACAGGGTGTAGCGGATCACGTTGTTCAGTTCGCGCGCCTTCGGCTTCGTCTCGGTCACCTGGCCATTGTCCCTAACGCGTCCAGGTGAGCCTGCACCTGGGTTGCTGCTTTGGTGGCGGCGGCGACGCAGGCGGCGATGCCCACGCCTCTGTACGCCGCGCCGCACACCGCTAGCCCAGGATGCGCCGCCACAGCGGCTTCAACGCGGTCTACGCGGCCTAGATGACCTACGGCGTACTGCGGAAGCCCGCCGCCCCACCGTGTCACCAGAGACGCGACTACGGGCGTCTGCAGGCCGATCGCGGTACGCAGGTCGGCAGCGGCGAGTGCTGTGAGCTCTTCGTCGGAGCGCTGGAGCACGTACTCCTCACCGAGCCGCCCGACCGAGCACCGCAGTACTGCGAGGTCTCCCCCGGCCTCGGCGCTCCACTGCCACTTGGCGTGCGAGTAGGTCGACGCCTTGATCGTGTGGTCTTCCACTGTCGGTACGAGGAACCCCGAACCCGTTGCCCCGGCAGGCCAGTCCTCCTTGCGCACGGCCAGGGTCACGATTGCCATGCTCGCGTACTCGATCGCTGCCAGCTCCGTAGAGGCCTGTGGCGCCAGGTCGGTCAGCATGCGCCCGGCCGGGGTGGCTGGGACAGCGACGACCACGGCATCCGCCTGCAGGAGCCTGGGTGCAGGCACAGGTCCGGTCTCGAGCTCGTAGCCGCCGGACTGCTCTCGGCTGATCCGCCGTACGGTCGCGTTGCGCTGCAGTACGACTCCGCGCGCCGTCAGGTCCTTCTCCAGCGCCTCGATCAGCCGGTGGACGCCCCCGCGGATCCCAGCGAAGACGGGAGCGCCTTGGGCGGCCTTGCGTTGGCTCAGCTCGCGCAGCTCGGCGGTGGCCGCGAGCAGGCTCGGCGCAGTCCTCAGCTTGGCGAAGAGGTCGGGCACCGCGGCGGCGAGGGAGATCTCGTCGGCTCGGCCGGCGTACACGCCACCCAGCAGCGGGTCGACCAGCTTGTCGGTCACCGCGGACCCCATGCGTTCGGCGACGAAGCGGCCGATGGCGACGTCCTCGGTGAGCGCCGGCTCGGGCAGCGACGACTCGGCCGCCACCGTCGCGGCAGCCTCAGCACCCAATACGTCGACAGTCGCGTCGGCTGAGGTCGGCACGCCCATCACCGTCGGCGGGATGGCGCGGATCCGGTCGCCGATCCACAGGCCGGCCGAGGTCGTTGCCGGATGCACCAGGTCGTCGGCCAGTCCGACGGCCTCGATCAGGTCGACGGCCTCGGGACGGCGAGCCAGGACGGACTCGGCGCCCAGATCGACCGGCACGCCCTCCAGTTCGGCGCCCGCCAGCTTGCCGCCCAGCCGCGGAGACGACTCCAGCACGGTGATCCGGGGCGGATTCGGCCCCGTCGCCAGCGCGTACGCTGCCGCGAGCCCGCTGATCCCGCCACCGACAACGACTACCGATCCAGTCTCCACAGGCCCATCACATCAGACTGCTCAACCGTCCAGCCGACGGGTGTAGAAGACCTGGGGGCGGTCGCCCGTCGTGGGCTCGCCGACCTGCACGAAGCCGTTCCGCTCGAGCACAGCTCTCGAGGCTTTGTTGGCGGCGCTCGTGCCTGCTCGCAGGTCGGTCAAGCCGTAGTCTCGGGCCGCCAGGATGCACATCTCGCGCACGGCCGCGGTCGCGAGTCCACGACCGGTCGCACGATCCGCGATCCGGTAACCGAGCTCGGCTGACCCGTCGGCCACGTCGACCAGATTCACCCGGCCGATCACGCGGTCTTCGTCGTCCACCAAGACGTGGAAGTGGAGCTCGCCGGCCTCCTGGTCAGCCACCAGCGCAGCGTGCCGCTCGGTGAACTCGGCGAAGTAGGCGTCGCCACGGTCGGCGATCCGCGCCGCGAAGAACTCCCGATTCTCAACCTCGAAAGCAAGCACCGCCTCAGCATGGTCCCCCCGCAACCGCTCGAGGCGAACGCCAACCGGAAGCCCCCCACCCGAGGGTGCTGAGGTGGCAGCGGTGGCCGCCGAAGCGCCCGTGCCCGCCGGTGGCGTGCTCGGCACAGGCGGCTCCGGGGGCGCAGGATTCGACGCAGGCCGAGTGTCAGCCACGGGTGGACTTTGCCTGGACCGCCTTCACGATGCGGTGCAGGACGTCGGGGTCGGCGGTCGGCGGTACGCCGTGGCCGAGGTTGAAGATGTGGCCGGGGGCTGCCTTGCCCTCGGCAAGGATTCGGTCGATCTCGGGCTCGATGGATTCCCAGCCCGCGGAGAGCAGGGCGGGATCGAGGTTGCCCTGGACCGGCTTGGGCGATCCGCCGGCCGCGGTGATCCGGCGTACGGCCTCGTCGAGCGGGACCCGCCAGTCGACCCCGACCACGTCGGCGCCGGCCTCGCTCATCAGACCGAGCAGCTCACCGGTGTTCACCCCGAAATGCAGCTTCGGTACGCCGTACTGCTCGAGTGCCGCGAACACCTTCGCGGAGTGCGGCTGCACGAACTGGGCGTAGTCGCGCGCGGACAGCCCACCGGCCCAGGAGTCGAAGAGCTGGATCGCCGAGGCGCCGGCCTCGATCTGGATCGACAGATAGGCGATCGCCACGTCCGCGAGCCGGTCCGCCAGCGCGTGCCAGAGGTCCGGGTCGGAGTGCATCAGCGCCTTGGTCTTCGCGTGGTCCTTGCTCGGCCCGCCCTCGACCAGGTACGACGCGACCGTGAACGGCGCGCCCGCGAACCCGATCAGCGGCGTACCGCCGAGCTGGGACCTGAGCTGCTGCACCGACTCGGTGACGTACGAGACGTCCGCCGGCGTCACCGGGCGGACCGCGGCCAGGTCGGCGGCGGACCGGACCGGCGAGGCAACGACCGGGCCGACGCCCGGCTGGATCTCCAGGTCGACGCCGACCGCCTTGAGCGGCAGCACGATGTCGGAGTAGAAGATGGCCGCGTCGACGCCGTAACGGCGTACCGGCTGCAGCGTTATCTCCACGACGAGGTCGGGTCGCATGCAGGACTCGAGCATCGTGATGCCTTCGCGGATCGCCCGGTACTCCGGCAGCGAGCGGCCCGCCTGGCGCATGAACCAGACAGGTGTGTGCGGCACGGGTTCACCCCGGGCGGCCAGCAGGAAGGCGGACTCGGCAAGAGCCTCGGTAGCTACGGGTGATTGAGAAGGTTGCGTCACGGGCACGAGACCGATGATCCCATGCCCGGATGCCGTCACCGGCGCGTCGTCACCGGCGTCGGTGAGTAATCAGTCGTAGGCTGCGAAGCATGGGTGCCCGCAAGCAGGTCGACGCGCCACCCGCGGAGTTCGCCGAGGCCTTGACGCAACTGCGTGAAGCCCGGTTCCGGCCCGAGGTTTTCGTCGAGGAGATGCCCGCACCGCAGCGGATCGCACCGCACGCGGCCGCGGTCAGCGCCGACGTGACGGTCGACGGTGACGATGTCGCCACCGGCCGTCTGGTCGTCCTCTACGACCCGGCCGGGAACGACGCCTGGCAGTCGACCTTCCGCTGTGTCGCGTACGTGCGTGCTGCCGTCGAGCCGGAGATGGTGACCGACGCGCTGCTCGGTGGCGTGGGCTGGACCTGGCTGATCGAGGCTTTGACCGACCGGGGTGCCGACTTCCTGGCCCCGAGCGGTACCGTCACTCGGGTGGTATCGGAGAGTTTCGGCGGAATGGCCGACGACGACGCGACGGCGGAGATCGAGATCCGTGCGTCCTGGAGCCCTGTCCCGGGCGAGGACGGCGCGGTCGACGTGACCCAGCACGCCGAGGCGTGGGGAGAGGTGCTCTGCACCGCGGCGGGCCTGCCGCCGGTTCCGCCGGGCGTCGTGGCGATGCCGACCCGGCGCGGTCAGCGGGGCCGATGAGCCCGGCCGAGACCCAGCAGCAGCCGCCCGTCCCGGACGACCCGACCGAGAACCTGCCACTGCTCGAACTGCGCGACGGACTGTCCGAGGTGATCGAGACCGACGCCGCGCTGACCGAGGTCGTCGAGGCCTTCCGGGCCGGCACCGGTCCGGTCGCGGTCGACGCCGAGCGCGCCTCGGGCTATCGCTACTCCCACCGTGCCTACCTGGTGCAGTTGCGCCGGGAGGGTTCGGGTTCCGCGCTCGTCGACCCGATCCCGTTCGGGGACCTGTCCGCGCTCGGTGACGCGATCCTCGACGCGGAATGGATCATCCACGCCGCCAACCAGGACCTGGCCTGCCTGGCCGAGGTCGGGATGGTGCCGCGCAAGGTCTTCGACACCGAGCTGGCCGGCCGCCTGCTCGGGTACCCGAAGGTCGGGCTGGCCTCGCTGGTCAGCGAAGTCCTCGGCTACAAGATGCGCAAGGAACACTCGGCCGCCGACTGGTCGACCCGGCCGCTGCCCGGCCCCTGGCTGGTCTACGCGGCCCTCGACGTCGAGATGCTGATCGAGCTGCGCAACGAGATCGAGGCCGAGCTCCGCCGCGAAGGCAAGTGGGAGTGGGCCGAGCAGGAGTTCGCGGCGATCCTGGCCGCACCGCCCCGCGAGCCCAAGCCGGACCCGTGGCGTCGTACGTCGGGTATGCACCGGGTTCGCAACCGGCGCAGTCTGGCCGTCGTGCGGGCGTTGTGGGAGGCCCGCGACCAGATCGCCGAGGCCGCCGACATCTCCCCCGGCCGGATCCTGCCGGACGCCGCGATCGTCGAGGCCGCCGCCGCGATGCCGGTCGACCGGGAGACGTTGCAGCGACTGACCGCATTCAAGGGACGCGGTGCGCACCGGCACATGCGGACCTGGTGGGAGGCGATCGACCACGCCCGCCGGCTGCCCGAATCGGAGCTCCCCAAGCAAGGCCCCCGGTACGACGGTCCGCCGCCGGCGCGGGCCTGGGCCGACCGCGACCCCGACGCCGCCGCCCGGTTGTCGGCGGCCAGGTCGGCCGTGAGCGAGATCGCCGAGGCACACCGGCTGCCGACGGAGAACCTGCTGTCACCGGACACGATCCGGCGACTGGCCTGGACTCCCCCGGCCGACGCCGACCTGGCGGCCGTCACGACCTTCCTCCGCGAGCACAATGCCCGGGAGTGGCAGATCGCCCTGACCGCCGAGGTGCTCACCGAGGCGCTTGCCACCGAGGCACCCACTCCGCCTGAGTCGCTCGACTGACTTCTCAGCTGCTCATCGCGCCGTGCCGACGCGAGGGTGCTGGACCGTTTCGCCGGAGCTGACCGGTGAGCGACGGGCTTCACGGAGTACGCGGATCATGATGTCCGGGCGTAGCAGCACCGTGGGCGGGACGGCCAGCTGCAGCACTCCGTTGAAGGCGCGCGCCACGGGGACGGACACGTGGGCGGCGCGGATGACCATCCCGAGATAGCCGTTCAGCTGGGCGGTACCTCGTGGCCTCGCCCCTGCCGTCGCAGGGTGTCCGAAGTCTCCGCCGACGGCGATACGCCACGGTCCGTCAATGACGCGAGCGGCCTTGCGGTGGAACCTGCGGGGCAGCTCCGGCGAAGACAAGCCGACAGCCTGGACCACGTTCTTCAGCGCGTCGGCCTGCAGAGCCGCCGACGACATGCCCTGGCCGTAGATCGGGTCGAAGCTGCTCGAGGCATCGCCGAGCGTGACGAGTCCTGGCAGCAGTGGTGTCTTCTCGTAGTGGCGTCGTTGGCTCGACGGGAAGCGGTACGTCGCGATCTCGGAGACGCGTTCGCAACGGTTCACCAGCTGCCCGACGACGGGACTCGGCAACGAGTCGGCGAAGGTTCGCATGCCCTCCTCGTCGGCGGGCGGGACATCGCCGTGCACCCCGGCCAGCGTCACCAGCCAGCGATCGTTCTCCACCGGCAGCACCGATCCGGCCCGGAACGTGCCCGGATTGTCGACGCAGGCAACGAAACCGCCGTCGAGATCACTCGGCGAGCGGCGCATCAGGAACGACGCGTAGCCGATGTCGATGCCGATCCGGGTCACCGGCGGCTCGAGCAGGCCGGAAGTCGCCAGGTCGTGCGCGATCCGCGAGTTGCGTCCCGAGCAGTCGACGACCAGGTCGGCCGGCCGCTCGATGCCGTCGGCCACAACCCCTGTCACGCGCCGCCCTCCGGCGGTGTCCGATCCCTCGACGACGACTCGCTCCACCAGAACGCCGTCCTCGATCCGTACGTCGGGAAGTGCCGCGACTCGCGCACGAATCACGTGCTCGAGGAGCGGGCGCGTCAGGCACAGCACCGGCGGACCCCAGTCGCCCCGGGCCCGGTAGGCGCCGCCCTGGTAGACCCATGCCCCGTGTCCGTCGACGGGGACCGCTCCCAGCAACTCGAGTTCCTCCCCGATACCGGGAAACCACTCCCGAAGCAGAGCCAGGCCCGCTGCCAGCAGGAGATGCTGATGGCGCCCCTGCGGCACATGCCCCCGCGGTACGACGGCATCCGTCAGCCGCTCTCGCTCCAGGACTACGACCGACGCAGCGTGGTGCGCCACGGCCCGCGCGGCGAGCAGGCCCGCCACACTGCCGCCGGCAACGATCACCTTCCCCTGTGCTGCCACCGCACCTCCAGCTCGTCTCCAGGCTAAGCGCTCCGTAATCGTGCGGGGCTTGACCACGCGAGGGCTTGGGTCGATCTTCGAAGAAGGGGATTCCGATGAACGCTTCTGACGACCGGGTGCTGCGATACACGCGCGTACTGTCGCTGTGCATCGTGCCGTTCCTGCTGGCCGGCTTCGTGATTCTGTACCTGTTCCCACAGCACACCGCGCGGCTGTGGGCCTGGCCGCTGCGCCCGACGATGACCGCGATGGTGCTCGCCTCCGCGTACCTGGGTGGCGCGTACTTCTTCGTCCGCGCGGCGTTGGAGCGGCGGTGGCACGTCCTCGCGCCCGGGATGTTGGCGGTCACGCTGTTCGCGTCGCTGCTGGGTGTCGCGACGGTGCTGCACTGGGACAAGTTCAGCCACTCGAATCCGGCCTTCTGGATCTGGTCGGCTCTGTACTTCGCCGCGCCGCTTCTCGTCCTGGGCGGCTGGCTGGCGAACCGTCGCTACGCCGACAACACGAGCAGCGCGGAGGACCTGCTCCCTCGGTTCATGCGGGCCGGCATCGCGGCGGTCGGCGTACTGGCTCTCGTCCAGGGAGCGGCCATGTTCCTTTCGCCGTCGACGTTCTCGGATTGGTGGCCGTGGGCAATCACTCCGCTGTCGTGCCGGACCCTGGCCGCCGTGTGGTGCCTGGGCGCCGCGAGCATCGGGATCGGGCGCTGGTCGACGCTGCGGCGGATGCTCGAGGTCGAGTTGGTGATGGTCGGCTTGATCCTGCTCGCGGCGGTGCGGGCTCACGACCAACTCGACTCCTCCAAGCCGTTCGCCTGGCCGATGCTGATCGGCTTCTCGGCGCTGTTCTTCGCCTCGATCGTGCTGCTGTCCCGGCACGTCCGGCTGCACACCACGGTCAAGCGCCCAACCCCGATCAACTGACGCCCACCTCGCGTACGTAGTACGGGAGTTCAGGCCGGCGGTGGGAGGACCACGCCGAAGCCGGCGACGGCCAGGCGCAACAGGACCTGGCCCGGGGCGAGCAGGTCGGCGATCTTGGCGGCACTCAGCAGTTCGAGTTCCGCGAGCCGGACCGCGTACGCCTCGGGCGAGATCAGCCGCGCGTGGTGGAGTTCGACCGTGTTGTGCCAGACCTTCCGCCGCGACTCCTGCAGAAACCGCCTGGACGCCCGTTGATTGAGCGGCCTGAGGGCACGGTCCAGCAGGGTCCGCGCCGACTTGGTCGCCAGTTCGGCGTCCTCGGCCGCTACCCGATCAGCGAGTACGCCGTCGATCCGCTCGTGGTCACGACGCCGGCTCTCCAGCAGCGCCGGGTCGTCGAACTGCTCGACCGGGATCACTGCCAGCAACGCCTGCGGCAGGTCGTAGTTGACGTGCGCGTTGATGCCGAGCAACACCTGGCGCAACGGCGGGAGGTCGGCTGGAGCATCGAATGCCAGCCGCCAAGGTCGCGACACGCCCTCACCACCGGCCCGCTCGGCGTCGAACGCCTTCAGATACAGGTCGGCGAAGACGACGTCCCAGGCCTCGACCCAGTCCGGATCCTCGAACGCTCCCCGCTCCACGGCCCGCGCCACCGCGGTCGTCGTCCGCTGATAGGTCGCGAGGAACTCCCGCCGCGTCTCCTCGGCCGGCGTCAACGTGTCGAGCCGCTCCTGCAGCGCGGCGACCACCGCCTCGATGCCGCCGTGTCCCATGACTGACAGTATCGGCGCGTTTTGCTGTTTCCGGCTCATTTTCCAGAAACAGCAACAAAAGTTGCCGGACGTCGGGGTCCGGGCGCAGGCTCGTCCGCATGAGTACAGACACCACCTCCGGTCATGGACACGGGCATGGTCATGGGCATGGGCACGACACCGAGCTGGACTGGGAGGCGATGGCCGACAACCTGGAGACCAACGGCGAACTGCATCTCCCGGCGCTTCGCAGTACGGCGTCGCGGCTGGCGGAACTGCTGACGGATCCCACCCGCATCTTCGACATCGGCAGCGGACCGGGCGTGATGACGTGCGTGTTCGCCGAGATCTTCCCGACCGCCGAAGTGGTCGCCGTCGACCCGACGCCCGGCCTCCTCGACCGCGTCGTCGCCCGCGCCGACCGCCTCGGCGTCGGCAAGCGAGTGACCACCGTCCAGGCCGAACTGCCGGGTCTGCCCGGAAGCCTCGGGACGGCCGACCTGGTGTGGAGCAGCCGAGCCGTGCACCATCTCGGCGATCAGCAGGCCGCGCTGCATGAACTGGCCGGCGTACTACGTCCCTCCGGCGTCCTCGCTGTCTCCGAGGCGGGCTTGCCGATGCGCTATCTCCCGCGCGACATCGGCATCGGCCGTCCGGGCCTGCAGGCGCGGCTCGACGCTGTCCAGGAGTCCTGGTTCGAGGCGATGCGGGCCGAACTTCCCGGCGCGACGTCGGTGATCGAGGACTGGCCCGCGATGCTCACCCGTGCGGGGCTGACCGACGTACGAAGCTTCGCCACGCTTCTCGATCTGCCGGCACCGCTCACCGAGACGGCCCGCGGTTACCTCCGCGAGCACTTGACGCGCCTCCGCGACACGATGACGGAAGCTCTGGACGAGGACGACCACCAGACACTCGGCGTACTGGTCGATCCGGACGCCGCGGAAGGCATCCTGCGCCGGCCTGACGCCTTCCTGCTCAGCGCCGACTCGATCTTCACCGGGCGAGCTGCTGGTTGAGGTCGCGGAGTGCGTTGCTGATGACCTCGGTGAGGGCGGGGTGGATCCAGTACGGACGTTCGGCCAGCGTCCGGGCGTCGAGGTCCAGCGTCATGGCCACGACCAACGGTTGAATCAGGGTCGCGGCCTGCGCACCCATGATGTGCGCACCCAGCAGCCGCCCGGTACTACGATCGGCGAGCACCTTGCAGAAGCCGTTGGTGTCCTCCATCGCCCAGCCGTAAGCGACATCGGCGTACTGGTGGCTGGCGGCAACATAATCGCGCCCCGCGTCCCGGCAGTCCTGCTCGGTCGCCCCCACGGACGCGATCTGCGGACTGGTGAAAACAGCAGCCGGTACGACGTCGTGGTCGGTGGCTCGGAGGTCGCCGGGGTGCAGCAGGTTGTGCGCGACCACCTCGGCCTCCCGATTCGCGACATGCTTCAACGGGTACGGCGAACAGATGTCGCCGAGCGCATAGATGCCGTCGGCATCGGTTCGCTGGTACTCGTCGACCACGACCCGGCCGTCGTCGTACGTCTTGATCCCTGCCTTGCCGAGATCGAGACGGTCGCTGTTCGGCGTCCGGCCGGCCACGACGAGCAGGCTGTCGGCCTCGACGACCGCCCCGTCGTCGAGAACCAGCCGGAGCGCACCCGGTTCGCCTTCGAGCTTCTTCAACTCGCGTCCGAGCCGAAGCTCGAACCGCTCCCCCGCCAACTCCGTGAAGGCCGCGGCGACGGCTTCGTCCTGCGGCCCGAGAAGACGCCCGGCCTGCTCGACGATGACGATCTCACTACCGGCCGCCGCGAAGACCTCTGCCAACTCGGCGGCGATGTAACCACCGCCGAGAATCGCGAGCCGGCGTGGTGGGGTGTCGATCCGCATGATGGTGTCGGAGGTTTCGTAGGGCAGCTTCGACTCGCTCACCGGCGGTGGAACCGTCGGCCGTCCCCCGGCGGCGATCACGATCTGGTCGGCCTCGACTGTGACCGCCCCGATCTGCAAGGTTTTGGGACCGAGGAAGCGCGCGTGATCGCGGTACACCGTGACGAAGTCGCTCTTCTCGCGGCCTGCTCGCCCGTCGGCCTCCTCGGCGTCGAGACGGTTGAACACGCGATCTCGGAGCTCGGTCCATCGGAGGCGGAGGAAGTCGGCATCGACGTTGTAGCGCCCGGCGTCCCGGACCGTCCGGGCGATGTCAGCGGCGTAGACGAGCATCTTGGAGGGGATGCAGCCGTAGTTCAGACAGGTCCCACCGAACCGCCGCTCCTCCACGATCGCGACGTCGAGGTCAGAGAACGCGTCGTCGATGACGAGATTGCCCGAGCCCGCGCCGATAACGATCACATCGTGATGCCGCATACCTGTGCCGGTACCCAAATGGGAGCGGCGATGACATGGGGATGTTCGGGGCGGGGGGTTCGGGGCGGGCGAGGGCGGGTTGTGGTTGGGCGCAGTACGTCGAGCGTGGGTGATCAGCGGGCAGCGCCCCGGGCTCTGACGAAGCGCCCCGACGCCTTTCGCCTTTACCGCACCCGCTTGCCTCCGACCCGGGCCCGCACCGCAGGCAACAACGCGATTCGCCTCGGCGCACCAACTCGCCTTCAACCGAGCTGCGACGCAGGAGCAGCGAACCCCCGGCGCAGGTGAGTAGGCCCACCGACGAATGCGGGTCAACAAGGGCTCGGACATCCGAGACGCCATCTACCTCGCGCCAACGGTGCACCTACGACTGAGCTGCGACGCAGGAGCAGCAAGCTCGGGGCGGGTGGGCAAGAGCGCCGACGCAGGAGGCAGCGACCCGGGCTCTCACCACAGCACTCCCGACAGCACCCACCTCGGCGCACCAGCTCGCCTTTAACCAAGCTGCGACGTAGGAGCAGCAAACACCGGGGCGGGTGGGCAGGAGCGGCCGACGCAGGAGGCGGCGACCGGGGGAAACATACGAGCGCCGGCGAACTGGGTTCGCCGGCGCTCGTAGTACGGGAACTCAGGCAGACAGTTGCGTCTCGATGGCGTTGACGATCTCGTCCGACTCGGGCTGGGTCTGCGGGCGGAAGCGGGCGGCGACCGTTCCTTCCGGGCTGACGAGGAACTTCTCGAAGTTCCACTGGATGTCGCCGGCCTCACCGGCTGCGTCCGGCGTCGTGGTGAGTTCGGCGTACAGCGGGTGGCGGTTCTCGCCGTTGACCTCGAGCTTGGCGAGCATCGGGAACGTCACGCCGTACGTCGTGGAGCAGAACGTCTCGATCTCTTCGGCGGTCCCGGGCTCCTGGCCGCCGAACTGGTTGCAAGGAACGCCGAGCACGGTGAAGCCTCGCGACGCGTAGCGCTTCTGCAGGTTCTCCAGGCCTTCGTACTGCGGTGTGAGGCCGCACTTGGACGCGACGTTCACGACCAGCACCGCCTTGCCCTTGTAGTCGGCGAGGGTGGTGTCCGCACCGGACAGGGTTTGCAACGGGATGTCGTACAGGCTCATCGAGGTCCTCGATCGGTTGGGAGGTGGCGGGACAGGAATTCGGTGGTGCGCTGCCACGCCAGGGCCGAGGCGTCGGCGTGGTGGAAGGCCGGGAGGGGGTTGTCGAACGCGTGGTCGGCACCCGGGTACCGGTAGATCTCGTTGTCGGGGGTGTCGATCGCCTTGATGATCCGCTCGAGGTCGTCGCCCAGGTAGACGTCCGCGTCGCCGAAGTGGTGCAGGCTCGGTGCGTCCACCTGGAGGTCGAGCAGCCGGGGCAGGGCGGAGCCGTAGTAGCTGACGAGGACGTCGGGTTGCGACACCGCGGCGACGTTGTACCCGAGCCCGCCACCGAAGCAGAAGCCGACGATGCCGACGCCCTCGTCGCGGCCGCGCAGGTATTCGAGGGCGGCGACAGAGTCGGACACGGCGAGGTCCCAGTCGACGCGGCTCACCACCGCGACCGCACGCTCGAGCAGGTCGGGCGCGGACTCGTCCAGCTCGGTGTCGTCGAGTCGCCAGTAGATCTCGGGCGCCAGTACGTAGTACCCGAGCGCGGCCAGGTCGAACGCGCGCTGCTGGATGTAGTCCGAGACGCCGAAGATCTCCTGCAGGAGCAAGATGCCCGGTCCGGTACCGCTAGTAGGTTCCCAGATGTGCACCGGCATCAGCCCGGTGCCGGTGTCGATCTCCAAGGTCACACAGTGAGCCTACGTCGGTGCGCACGTCACCGCCGTGAGAACCTCGCCACAACTGCCCTAATGAGTGCGCGTCGACTCGCGTTCGACCTCCACGACAGCAGGCTCCACGACCACTGGAAACGGCATCCAGCTCTGCGCCTCCGCGATCGCCGCGCTCAGCAGGTCGAACAACCGGTCGTCGGCGTTCGACACGCAGGCCTGAGAGATGCCCTCGACAGCGCACGACACCGCCCTGGGCGCCGTACGACGGCCGTAGTCGGCGCGACCGCGATGCCCCTTCGCTGTGAAGGTCCTCGCCCACTTGGCAGCCGCGGGGACTGCCTCCAGCGCTGCCTGCGACTCCGGCTCCATGCTGTCGAGCGGTCGCCCGTCCAGCTCGGCCAGGTGCCGCTCCCCCACCAGCAAAGCCACAGCGAGCACGTACTGCCGCTCCTGCGACACCACGGGCAGCGCGTGCTGGATACACCGGGCAGTGATCCGCGGTACGGCGCGTGGGTCGTCCGGGGTCAGCCCGATGACCGACGGGATCAGCGGAGCGAGTCGGCCGCGCCCGGCGTCCGTCGTACAGTCGTTGACGTCGCGGGCGACTCCGGCGAGCAGTGGGTGCGTGCAGGCCGGGTGGTCCGACCAGGGTTCGCCTGCGAGGTACGAGGCGAACTCCATGAAGCAGGCGCCCTTGCGGGGGTTGCGGTGCTTGCCCCGGGACAGGACCGGGACAGTCAGTTCGTGTTTGTCCATTACTTGCTCCAGCGAAGCCCGTGAGTCCGGACGGTTCCAGGACGTACCTGGCTTCCAGCATGCGCCTGTTCCCCGCCTGATGCCACGCCTTGGCGAGACCGGCTCGCGGCCCTTTCGCGGAGCGCTTGTGAGCAGCGGCACAGCGTGGCTGCTGGGCGGGTTGTGTTACCGACGGGTAGCATCGGTCCTGCTCCACATCCCTGAACCACAGAGGAGGGCCTCGTGCCCCGTGAGATCCGCGATGTCGTGTTCGTCGACGGCGTCCGCACCCCGTTCGGCAAGGCCAAGGGCCAGTACGCCGAGACGCGCGCCGACGACCTCGTGATCAAGTGCATCCGGGAACTGCTCCGGCGGAACCCGTCACTGCCGCCGGAGAAGGTGGACGAGGTCGCGATCGCGGCCACCACTCAGATCGGCGACCAGGGCCTGACCATCGGCCGGACCGCCGCCCTGCTGGCCGGCCTGCCGAACACCACCCCCGGCTACGCCATCGACCGGATGTGCGCGGGCGCGATGACCGCTGTCACCACCACCGCCGCTGGGATCGCCTTCGGCGCGTACGACGTGGTCGTGGCCGGCGGCGTCGAGCACATGGGCCGGCACCCGATGGGCGAGGGCGTCGACCCGAACCCGCGGATCATCTCCGAGAAGCTCGTCGACACCTCCGCGCTCGTGATGGGCTCGACCGCCGAGAACCTGCACGACCGGTACCCGACCATCACCAAGCAGCGGGTGGACGCCTTCGCCGTCGCCTCGCAGGAGCGCGCCGCCAAGGCGTACGCGAACGACCTGATCCAGCCGGACCTGGTCCCGATCGCGACCCGCTCGGCCGAGCACGGCTGGGGCTACGCGACCACCGACGAGCCGATGCGCCCGGGCACCACGATGGAAGACCTGGCCAAGCTGAAGACCCCGTTCCGGCCACACGGACGGGTCACCGCGGGAAACTCCGCCGGTATCAACGACGGCGCCACCGCGTGCCTGCTGACCTCCGCGGAGACAGCCGCCGAACTCGGCCTGGCGCCGAAGATGAAGCTGGTCTCGTACGGCTTCGTCGGCGTCGAGCCCGAGGTGATGGGCATCGGTCCGGTCCCGGCGACCGAGAAGGCGCTGAAGCTGGCCGGCCTGACCATCGACGACATCCAGGCGTTCGAGGTGAACGAGGCGTTCGCCGTACAGGTGCTGGCCTTCCTCGAGCACTACGGCATCGCCGACGACGACCCGCGGGTGAACCCGTACGGCGGCGCGATCGCGTACGGGCACCCGCTGGCCTCGTCCGGCATCCGGCTGATGAACCAGCTGGCCAAGCAGTTCGAGCTCCGGCCCGAGGTGCGGTACGGCCTGACCACCATGTGCGTCGGCCTCGGCATGGGCGGCACTGTCATCTGGGAGAACCCGCACTTCGAAGGGGCAGCCGCATGAGTCTGCAGGAACTGATCGACGAAGCGGTCGCGATCGACAACGACGAGCTCGTCACGCTCGCACCCTCGCGCGACGTGGTGCTGCCGAACAAGGCCGGTACGATGGCGCTCATCACGCTCGACAACGGCCAGGACCACACCAAGCCGAACACCTTCGGCCCGCGTGGTCTGGCCGAGCTCGACAAGGCGATCGAGGCGGCGCTGGCCCGCGACGAGATCGTTGCCATCGGCATCACCGGCAAGCCGTTCATCCTGGCGGCCGGCGCCGACCTGACCGGCGTACCGAAGCTGACCGATCGCGAGCAGGCGCTCAACCTGGGCCGGATCGGTCACGGCGTGATGCGGAAGCTGCAGGACGGCGGGAAGCCTTCGTTCGCGTTCGTCAACGGCGTCGCGCTCGGCGGCGGACTCGAGGTCGCGCTGCACGCGTCGTACCGGACCATCTCGGTCGCGGCCGGGATGATCTCCACGCCCGAGGTCTTCCTCGGGCTGCTGCCGGGCTGGGGTGGCGCCTTCCTGCTGCCGAACCTGATCGGCGCCGACAAGGCCGTCAAGGTCGTGGTCGAGAACGCGCTGAACCAGAACAAGATGCTCAGCGGGCCCGAGGCGGTGAAGCTCGGCATCGGCGACGTGCTGCTGGACTCGGCCGACTTCCTCGAGCAGTCGTTGCTGTGGGCAAGCAAGGTGCTGACCGGAGCGATTGCTGTCGAGCGCCCGGAGATCGACCGGGGCGACGCCTGGGATGCGGCCGTTGCGCGGGGCAAGGCGTTCGCGGATCTGAAGGTCAGCGGTGCCGCGCCCGCGCCGTACCGGGCTCTGGACCTGATCACAGCGGCTCGCGACAACGATCGTGACCGTGGCTTCGCCGCCGAGGACGAGGCGCTCGCCGACCTGATCATGAGCGAGGAGCTCCGCAGCGGGCTCTACGCCTTCGACCTGGTGAACAAGCGGGCCAAGCGTCCCGCCGGCGCGCCGGACAAGTCGCTCGCGCGGCCGGTGACGAAGGTCGGTGTCGTCGGCGCCGGTCTGATGGCAGGTCAGCTCGCGCTGCTGTTCGTACGCCGGCTGGAGGTGCCCGTCGTACTCACGGACCTCGACCAGGAACGGGTGGACCGCGGCGTCGGCTACGTGCACGGCGAGATCGACAAGCTGCTCGGCAAGGGCCGGATCCGACCGGACAAGGCGTCGCAGCTCAAGGCGCTCGTCACCGGATCCGTGGACCGCGGTGTCTTCGCGGACGCCGACTTCGTGATCGAGGCCGTCTTCGAAGAACTCGAACTGAAGAAGAAGATCTTCGCCGACCTGGAGAAGACCGTCCGGCCGGACGCGATCCTGGCGACCAACACCAGCTCACTGTCCATCACCTCGATGGCAGCCGAGCTGCAGCACCCGGAGCGCGTTGTCGGGTTCCACTTCTTCAACCCGGTCGCGGTGCTGCCGCTGCTGGAGATCATCCGCGCCGAGCAGACCGACGACGCGTCGCTGGCTACGGCCTTTGCTGTCGGCAAGACGCTGAAGAAGTCGTGCGTGCTGGTCAAGGACGCACCGGCGTTCGTGGTGAACCGGTTGCTGACGCGCTTCCTCGGTGAGGTCAGCGCGGCAGTGGACGAAGGTACGCCGATTCCGCTTGCTGACAAGGCTTTGTCGGCTCTCGGTCTGCCGATGCCGCCGTTCGTGTTGCTGCAGCTCGTCGGTCTTCCGGTTGCGCTGCATGTCGCCGAGACGATGAACCGGTCGTACCCGGATCGCTTCGCCGTCTCGGAGAACCTCGCCAAGGTCGTTGCCGCTGGCAAGAGTTCCTTCTACGTCTGGAGCGCCGAGGGCAAGCCGTCGGTCGACCCGGAGGTCGAGGCGCTCGTCACCGTCGGCGACAAGCCGTCGACACCTGAGGAACTCCGCAGCCGCGTGCTCACCGCCCTGGCCGAAGAGATCCGCATCATGCTCGACGAAGGCGTCGTCGCCGAACCCCAGGACATCGACCTCTGCCTCCTCCTCGGAGCCGGCTGGCCGTTCCACCTCGGCGGCATCACCCCGTACCTCGACCGCTCGGGCATCTCCGAAAAGGTCAACGGCCGGCGTTTCCTCCCCAAGGGCGTCGCCAGCCTCACCTGAGAACCGCTGGGGGCCGGTGCGGAGCCGGAAGCCCGCACCGACCCCCAGCACTCAGTACTGCGAACGCCCAGGCCCCGTCGAGGGCTCCTGCGTCGCCCCCTCCCCCGGTGCTCCCACCCACCTCTCCCGCCCGGCTCCTGCGTCGCCGTGCTCAGGTCGGTTGCGGGGCGAGGACGGGTCGGCTCAGCCCCGGTGCCCGTGGAGGCGCGAATGCGCCCGAACAGTTGCCGTCTGAGACAACCCAGCGGTGGAGCATGAGCCCCCTGTCGCCGAGGGTCGCCCGGCTGCTGCGTCGCCGTGCTCAGCTATGTGGTGACCGGCGTCGATCGGCTCACCGCTTGTGACGGTGAAGGCGAAGGCGGTCGGACAGCTCGTTGGACGCCGCCCAGCGGCGAGGCAAAGCCACTCGGCTTGGCCGAACACCCGCTCCGTTCCACCTCGCTCGTGCTCAGATGTGAGCGAGCTGGAGTCCATCGCTACCCGGTGACGCCGGGGGTTGTCAGCCTCGCCAACTCTTGACGGCTGCAGCCAGTGCGGCTGGGGATTTGCCGGTGTGGTGCTTGATGATGGCGGTGTAGGCGACCGGGGTCGTGTTGTGGACGGACAGGTCCGCGTAGAGGGCGGCCAGCTTCTTGGTGCCGAGCTTTGCGGCCAAGTACTCCGTGGCCCACCAGGAGACGCCGTACGAGCGGTTGCTGTTGGCGTCGAAGTCGGCCGATGAAGGCAGGGCCTTGAGGGAAGGCAAATACTTCGCCCGCACCTCCTTGCGGTACGGGTCGACCGTCCAGTGCGGGTCGTCCTCGATCGCACGGCACCGCACGTACTCCGCGACGCCTTCGACCAGCCACTCGGGCGTCCGCCAGTTCATCGAGTCGGTGGCGACGTGCGTCATCTCGTGCACCAGCAGGTCCTCGTCGGTGCTTTGCCGGAAGGCGGGGTTGACCACGATCCGGCTGCCGATCGGCGCGCCGGTCTTCACGCGAAACGGCTCCCCGTCGTACAGGCCGACGGCCTTCGCCGCGATGGTCCAGCCGGCGCCGGTGCCGGTGGTCCACAGCATGCTCATCACCCGCGGCTCGTGCATCGCGACCACCATCACGGACCCGTCCCACGGCCGCGGCCAATGCCGGCGGACCGCCTCGACCGCTCCTTCCGAGTTCTTGGCGATCTTCGCGCCGAGCGCCGCCTCTGCCTTGTCGACGACCACGACCACCTTCTCGCGGTGGGTCACCGCGATCTCGCCGAAGTCCCACGGCTGCTGATGACCGTCACCACTCAGCTCCGAGTCCAGCGCGTTGTCGGACACGAGCACCCAGTGATCGCCGCGCCGAGTGAACGTGTAGCCGAGGTCCGTCTGGACAGGAGCACTGTCGAGGGCGGCCAGCTGGTACCGCATCATCAACCGGACGGAAACGGTCGAGGGCCCGTACTTCGTCACCAAGGCGGGTGTCCCCCGCTCGGACTCGACGAAATAGGTCAGCTTGGTGAACGCGAACTTCCGCAGATTCGTGAACAGCGTCCGCTGCGACCGCACCAGGGCCGGCTGCGCCGGATCGACCGCCGCCAGGAACGCCTTCTGGTCACCCTTCTGTACCGCGGTCGCCCGCAGCGCCAGCAGCACATTGAGCTGACCCTTCCGGGCCGCCTTCTCCGCCTCGGAAGATGCACCAGGCGTTGCCTCGACCGCAACCGCAGTGCTCCCACTGGGCGGCGCGCCGTGACCTCCCCGAGTCGCCACGACGACGCCACCGGCACTGGCGACTGCCAACGCGGCAACTCCCGCGACGATCCGCCCCCGCTTGGTCATCAGTTCTCCTCGGCCCCCGTCGTCCAGCGAAGGGATACTACTCCCGATTCGAGTCGCCGCCGGCCGCAGTACAGCGCAGAAAGGGCCGTGCCCTCGGGTTCGATCCCGAGGGCACGGCTGAGCTGATGCGTACTGCTGCTAGGCGCGGGTGCTCTCGCCGGTGCGCTCGGTCTCGCCGACGCGGCTCTTGCGGTACCCGTACAGACCGTAGAAGACGAAGCCGAGCACCATCCAGATCGCGAACCGCAGCCAGGTCTCCAGCGACAGGTTCAGCATCAGGTAGATGCAGATCACCGCGGCGAGGATCGGCACCACCGGGTTGCCCGGGACCTTGAACGCGCGCTCGATGTCGGGACGGCTCCGGCGCAGCAGCGGTACGGCGATCGACACCAGGGTGAACGCGGCCAGCGTGCCGATGTTCACCATCTCTTCCAGTTTGCCGATCGGCGTCACGCCGGCCACGATCGCGACGACGATGCCGATCCCGATCGTCAACCGGTACGGCGTACCGAACTTCGGATGGGTCTTGCCCAGCTTGGCCGGCACCAGGTGATCCCGGCTCATCGCGAACACGACCCGGGCGGCGCCGATCATCAGCGTCAGCACGACCGTGGTCAGACCGGCCACCGCACCGGCCGAGATCAGGGTCGCGAAGCCGGGCCTGCCGACCGACTTGAAGGCCTCCGCGAGCGCCGCCTCGCCACTGATGTCGGAGTACTTGACCATGCCGGTGATCACGATGCAGACCGCCACGTACAGCACGGTGCAGATCGCCAGCGAACCGATGATGCCGCGCGGGAGGTCGCGCTGCGGGTTCTTCGCCTCCTCGGCGGTGGTCGCGACCACGTCGAACCCGATGAACGCGAAGAACACCAGCGACGCGCCGGACACCAGCCCCATCACCCCGAACGTCGACGGCGTGAACCCGAACAATGCCTGGAACAACGGGGTGGTGATGGTGACGTCGCCGCTCTTGGCCGGAACGCTCGGCGGGATGAAGGGGGTCAGGTTCGAGGCCTTGATGTAGAACAGCCCGGCGATGATCACGAACAGCACCACGAACAGCTTCACCGCGACCAGCGCCAGGTTGACCCGCAGCGACTCCTTGATGCCGATCGTCGC
Organism: Kribbella voronezhensis; assembly: GCF_004365175.1. Classification (NCBI taxonomy): domain Bacteria; kingdom Bacillati; phylum Actinomycetota; class Actinomycetes; order Propionibacteriales; family Kribbellaceae; genus Kribbella; species Kribbella voronezhensis. Next base: position 80,893 of record NZ_SOCE01000001.1, read on the forward strand.
CAGTGTGGCCAGGACCAGGATCAGCAGCATCGCCAGCACGTTCACGTTGCTGTCCGGCCCGATCGAGTCCGGCCAGCCGAGTCCGATCTCCTCGAGGAACAACTTCGCGTACGTCGACCAGCCCTGCGCGACCACACTTGCCCCGAGCATCAACTCCAGCAACAGGTCCCAGCCGATGATCCAGGCGAAGATCTCACCGAGCGAGAAGTAGGAGAACGTGTACGCCGACCCGGAAACCGGGACGGTGGAGGAGAACTCGGCATAACACAAGGCGGCCAGCGCACAGCACACCGCGGCAAGCACGAAGGACAACGCGATACTGGGCCCCGCATAGGCCTTCGCGGCGCGCCCGGTCAGCGTGAAGATACCGGCACCGATGATGACGCCGATCCCGAAGACGGTCAGGTCCAGGGCATTGAGGCGCTTCTTGAGCTGGTACTCCGGCTCGTCGGTGTCCGCGATCGACTGCTCGATCGTCTTCGTTCGCAACAGACTCATCTGTACGCCTCCTCAGCTCGGACGGAACCCCTCCGAGCCTGCCCGTCTGACTTCCCGAGGTCAATCCGCCACTCAGCGTGGCGGGCGATAGTCCTTGAGTGCCAGCCACAACGAGGCTTCCGTGTACCCACTCCTGGTCAGCAGGATGCGGTCCCGGGCCGACTGATCGGTGCCGTTGCGGGCCAGGTCTTCGTACAGGTCCTCGACCGGCTGCAGCCCGATCCGGGAGACCAGGAAACGGACGGCCAGCCAGCTCACGCCGTACACGTCGGTGTTGGTCTGGTAGAAGCCGGCGTCCGTCGGCAGCGCGCTCAGCGTGGGCATCGCGTCGTCGATGACCTCCTGCTCCCACTTGCCGACCTCGCCGGGTCCGCTGATCGCCTCGATCCCCCGCCAGGAGACGTACTCCGCGGCGCCCTCGGCCAGCCACAGCGGCTCGTACCCGCCGAGGTCCGCGGTCGCCACGTGGGTGATCTCGTGCGACAGCAGGATCTCGTCGATCCGGTCGCGCTCCTTCGGGTTCACCACGATGTAGGCGCCGGCCACGATCCCGTCGGCGGTGTCCTCACCGGGCAGCGACGAGAACGTCGATCCCGCGCTCGCGGCCGACTCGATGTCCTCGTCGGCGAACCGGGCATCCCGTACGTCGGTGTCGTCGAGTGCTGCGATCAGCACCGACCCGCTCCACTTGCGCGGCCAGTACGCCGCGACCTCGGTCAGCGCCTCGGTCGCCTCGGTGACGATCGACCGGCCGCGCTTCGTGTCGCCCTTGTCGACCAGCACGAGCACCCGCGGCCCGCGGTGCACCTCGATCCGGCCGAGGTCCCACGGCTCCTGGTGCGCGCCCGGACCGAGGTCCTTGTCGAGATCGTTGTCGTCGGCCAGGATCCAGCGGCCGGCCCGGCTGACGAAGGTGTAGCCGAGCTCGGTGGACACCGGAGTCATGTCGACGTTCGGGATCTGGTAGCGCATCAGCACCCGGACCAGGTACGTCGTCGAGCCGTGCGCGCGCATCGCGTCCGCGTCGAAGCGCTCCTCGGCCTGGCTGTAGCCGATCTCGCCGAACCCGATGTCGACCAGGTTCGCGAACAGCACCTTCTGCTGCCGGCGCAACTTCGCGTTCGCCGGATCGACGTCCTGCAGGAAGAGGCTCTCGTTGCCGATCCGGACCGCGCGCGCTCGCCGGAGCAGAATCGTGTCGACCGCGAGCCGGCGGGCAGCGATCGCGGCACTGGTCTTCGACGGCGGCGTGTTGCCCTGGTTCGGATGTTTCGGCGGGGTGGCCGTAGCGGTGACGGGAGGCCTGGCCCGGGCATCCCGTTCCCGGTCGTGGACGGCGTACCCGACACCACCGGAGACAAGGGCGACCACGACAAGAAGGCCCAGCCAGCGGCGGGGCCCGTGGGGCGGAACCTGAGCGCCTGGCGGTGCGGCACTAGGTGGTGTCAAGCTCACGTCGGGTCGATTCCTCCGGTCCGCCCGTCTGCTACAGCCCGGCTACCCTACTCGCTCCGGCCGTCTCCACCACAAACTCGCCGAGGCATCACAGTCCCGCCGCTGCCCGCAGGGCCTGGAAGAGGCCGGCCTCGGTGATCCCGAGGTGCTCTTGCATGATGCGGTTGCGTTCCGCCTGGGTACTGCCGAGCGCGGCCATCTCCTGGTACAACGTGGCGACCTCCGTTCCGCCGTACTTGTGGAACAGGTAGTTCATCGCCAGCCAGGACAGCGGGTACGAACTCGACGCGTTGTTGAAGAACGTTGCGTCCGTCGGCAGGCCGTTGGCTTTCGCGAGGTACTTCGTCCGCACTTTTGCCTCGTACTTGTCCAGCGCCAGGTCCTCCGCGCCGTCCATCGGCAGGAACTCGACGTACGTCGCGGCCCCCTCGACCATCCACCGCGGCGCATAGGCCCCGTACGGCGCGGTCGCGACGTGGGTGAACTCGTGCGCGAGCGTCCGGGCGTCCACCCTGGCCCGGTTGCGTGGGTTGATCACGACGTAGGAGTCGGCCCGCTCCCCCATCCCGCTCACCTCGCCAGGCAGCGTGCGGTAGACCCAGGTTGCCATCGCCAGCGCGTCCTCGGCGTTCTTCGGCAGCGAGTAGTCGGCGCCGCGAACCACCTTGTCGTCGAGGGCGATGACGAACCCGGAGCCGGTCCAGCCACCCGGCCAGCTCGCGCCGACAGCCTTCACCGCACTGACGGCCTTGGCAACCAGACTGGTCGCGAGCTCGGTCTGGTCCTGCTCGACCACGACCAGCACCCGTGGTCCGCGCTTGACCAGGACCCGCCCGATGTCCCAGGCCTCTTGGTGCGAACCCCGCGGTAGTTGGCGGTCAAGGTCCGTGTCGGAGACCAGCATCCAGCGGCCGTCGGGACGCTTGGTGAAGGTGTAGCCGAGCATCGTCCGCACGGGGACCGGGTCGATGCCCTGGATCTGGTACGCCATCGCGACGCCCACGGCGTACGTCGACGGGCCGTACTTGTCCACCAGCCGCTGATCGAACTGCTCGTGGAGTCGCTCGTAGCCGAGCTTGGCGAACCCGAACTGGCGAAGGTTGCCGAACAGCATCCGCTGCCTGGCCAGCAACGTCTTGTTGCCGGGATCCACGTCCGCCAGGAACTCCGCTTCGTTGTCCTGCTGTACCGCGTGGGCCCGGGCGGCGAGGATCTTGTCCACTCCAGCAGCTCGCGCTGCCTCGTCCGACGCTCCGGGTCCACCGGAGGACGCGGCCTGGGACTCCTCTGGACCTTTCGACCGGGACTGGTGCAGGGCCAGGCCGCCGGCGACTGCGGTGGCGACGAGAACCAGCGAGAGGAACAGCGGCCAGGCCCGCTGTTGCCGGGAAGCCGCCGAATGACGGCCCCTCGCCGGCCCTCCGTCAGGCCCCGTTGGGCCTGCCGCTCGCGGTGTCTGGCTCACTGGCGATCGCGTCCCCTTGGTGCTTGGCGATCATCTCGATCACGTCCCGGGCCAGCCCCTGGCCGGTCAGCCCGATCTCGGTCAGCACCGCGGCCCGCTTGGCGTGGTCGAGGAACTGCTGCGGGATACCGAAGTCGCGCACCGGTGTGGTGACGCCCGCGTCGCGCAGCGCCTGGGTGATCGCCGATCCACAACCGCCGGCCCGGCCGTTGTCCTCGATCGTGACGACGAACTTGTACTTTCCTGCCAGCTCGACCAGCTTCGGGTCGACCGGCTTCACCCAGCGCGGGTCCACGACGGTGACTCCGAAGCCCTGGTCCTGCAGCCTGGTGGCCACGTCGACCGCGGTCGCTGCCATCGAGCCGATCCCGATGATCAGCACGTCCGTGCCGGTGCGGACCAGGATGTCGGTGCCGCCGACCTTGTCGACGGCCTCGATGTCGTCGAAGACCTCGCCCTTGGCGAACCGCAGTACGGTCGGGGCGTCGTCGACGTCGACGGCCTCGTTCAGGAGTTCCTGGAGTCGTTTGCCGTCGCGCGGCGCGGCCAGCCGGAGGCCTGGAACGACCTGCAGGATCGACATGTCCCACATGCCGTTGTGGCTGGCGCCGTCGTCACCGGTCACCCCGGCCCGGTCCAGCACGAACGTGACGCCGCACTTGTGCAGCGCGACATCCATCAGCAGTTGGTCGAAGGCCCTGTTGAGGAAGGTCGCATAGAGGCCGACGACCGGGTGCATGCCGCCCATCGCGAGCCCGGCCGCGCTCGTCACCGCGTGCTGCTCGGCGATGCCGACATCGAAGATCCGGTCCGGGAACTCCTGCGCGAACGCGGCCAGTCCGGTCGGGTGCAGCATCGCCGCGGTGATCGCGACCACGTCCGGCCGGCGATGCCCGATCTCGACGAGTTCCTCGGCGAACACGTCGGTCCACCCGCGCGGCTTGTTCTTCGGCCGCACCTGGTGGAAGTTGTCCTCTTCGTCCTGCACGGCAGCGGCGTACCCGAAGCCCTTCTGGGTCACCGCGTGCACGATCACCGGCCCGCCGAACTGCTTGGCCTTGGTGAGCGCGTCCTCCATCGCCTGGCGGTCATGGCCGTCCACCGGGCCGACGTACTTGAGACCGAGATCCTCGAACATCCCCTGCGGGGCGAGCATGTCCTTGAGACCCTTCTTCACCCCGTGCAGCACTTCGTACATCGGGGGGCCGACGTACGGCGTACGGCCGAGGTTCTTCTTCACCAGGTCGAGGATCTTCTCGTACCGCGGGTTGGTGCGCAGGCTGGTCAGGTGCGTCGCCAGGCCGCCGACCGTGGGGCTGTAGGAGCGGCCGTTGTCGTTGACGATGATGACGAGCTTGAGGTCCTTCGCCGCCGCGATGTTGTTGAGGGCTTCCCAGGCCATGCCGCCGGTGAGACCGCCGTCACCGATCAGGGCTACGACGTGGCGGTCTTCTTTTCGCAGTCGGTAAGCCTTTGCCAGGCCGTCGGCGTACGAAAGCGAGGTCGAGGCGTGGCTGTTCTCGACGATGTCGTGCTCGGACTCTTTCTGGCTCGGGTAGCCGGACAGGCCGCCCTGCTGACGGAGCGTGTCGAACTTGGGCGCTCTCCCGGTCAGCAGCTTGTGCACGTAGGTCTGATGACCGGTGTCGTAGATCAGCCGGTCCTTGGGCGAGTCGAACACCCGGTGCATCGCCAGGGTGATCTCCACCATGCCCAGATTCGGCCCGAGGTGACCGCCGGTCCGCGACACCGTCTCGACCAGGACGTCGCGGATCTCCGCGGCGAGCTCCGTCAGCTGATGGTCGGTCAGACCCTTCAGGTCCTCCGGTCCTCCGACCGTCTCCAGCACGCGCATCGAGCTCCTCCGCAGGTTGTCCTCGAATGCTTGAGTCTATGCACGGCGGAGCCGGATTCCGAACGCGGAGCGGGTGACCGTGCGTTTCTCACACTCCGAGATGAGGGTGACCTTGCCTGGCCCGGCGCGCTTACCGGCGTACGGCGAGGAGGCGCGCCTGCCGGCGTACGGGGTGAGCGTGGCGCTCACCCGGCTAGGGCGAGGAGACGCGCCTGCCGGGTACCGGGGCGACGTGGCGCTCACCGGCGCACGGGGTGAGCGTGGCGCTCCGCACCGGCGTACTGCAAGGAGTTGGCCGGCCGCTCCGCCGCCGTACCGGGGTGCTTGCTCGCTTGTGATGCGCACCCTCACCTACAGTGATCGGCATGGAGCTGGTGAGGACACTCTTCTGCAAGTACGACGGCAGCCCCCACCGCCTCCTCGACGCCATCAACCTCGGCGAGGACGAACACGGCCTCTGGACCGGCTCCCTCCCTGGCACCCGAGCCCAACGAGCCGACGGCACCTGGGTCACCATCGACCACCACCGAGTCCGCCTCTTCCCCCGCGGCCAATGGTGGAGCGCCCTCTTCAACGACGCCCCTCACGCGACCTTGGTGTACTGCGACATCACCATGCCCGCGGAATTCGGCGTCAACTCAGTCACCGCCATCGACCTGGACCTAGACGTCCGCCTCCTCCGAGACGGCACCATCCGAGTAATGGACGAAGACGAATTCGAGTCCCACCAAGTCGCCTACTCGTACCCCGCCCAGGTAATCGCCACAGCCCAAGCCACCTGCACCTGGATAACCACCAACATCGCCACGGCAGAGCCTTTCACCACCACCTACAAAACCTACTTAGACACCCTAAAATCCCTCGCCTAACCCACCCCCGCTTCGCCCCGCCCGCCCCAGAACGCCGCTCCTCCGTCGCGACTGAGCCGTCGCCACGCGGCACCTCGCCTTTCCGAGAAACGGTCCCACCTCCGATGCCCGGGACTCGGTAGGAGGCGAGCCATCGAAGAAGCGCGCGACGTAGCCGTCGATGGCCACGCGACGGCCGACAAACCGTCCAGCCTACTCGGCCTGCCGGACCCACCGCCGCAACGTCTACGCCGTCACCCCCAACCGGCCCGACACCGCCACAATCACAGCCCACTCAGACCCATCATCCTCAACACGCTCCGTGACCCGCCGGACCGGGTTAGCCCAGGTCTGCTCGTCGTACTTGCTCGGCATAGATGCCCCCTTCCCAACAAAGGAGGTGCGCATCAAACCTGCGGTGATTCCCTGAACTGTCGGCTTGCCACCTGCTCCCAACGCCCGAGAATTCGTCCGCCCACCCCCCGACGGCCGGCGTCCTCCATTGGAGAGGCCACGCGGCATCGCGCCAATCAACTTTCGAATCCTTGGTTTCGAAAGTCCCCGAGAAAGCAAAGGAACAAGTATGAACCCCGCCGACCGACAGGCTCACACCTCCGTATCTCTGGAACTAGCTCACTCAGGTCTATTACTGCCAGTCGTCTTGAATTACAACCAATTTTCGAGATGATATCCGACCGAACAATTCAGCTGGACTCTCTCCTGCATACGCAAGGTAGGCATCGTACCCGCCATAGAATCGACCGTCCCGCGCCATCATTAGGACTAAATGTCCACTCGAAGCGGCGCCAATCGGTACCAGCGATGTGCCAAGAACCTTCTCGTATTCCTCAACGGTGTCCTTATATGTCGTCTCTATCGCAGTGACGGGATCGATAGCGATAACCTCCGCGAAACCACTCGCCGGGGGACCGACAGCCAAACCGCCGCACTCCTGTAGAAATTCTTCGACCAGGTCAGTGCACTCATAGCCCTCACTCGCGATCGCCTCTAAGTAGCGTTCGATAGGGACGCGCCGTCCGGCGAACCAGCCAGCTTGAGCCAGGACCGACAATCCCAAGTCAACCTCAGACATCTATCTGCTCCCCATAGGTACCCAAGCTAGACAGTTGCGGCAGAAATCAACCGGCTTGCCTGTCTTCGTGTACACAGTGTAGATGTCCAGATTTCTCAGCTTCGCGCCATCACTCAGCGCTGTGTCGCAGATCGCAACCTCCGCACAGTTGTAGGACGACCAACTCTGCTCCAACGACTCTTTCGGAAGAAGTGAGCGCAGGGCTGGTGGCGGCGCCTTCAATTCCCCACTGAATCCCGTATAAATCCTGCCGGTCGTCCGATCGACTCCGACTCCTGACACACGTGGAATACTTCTCTTACTAGATGCGTTCTGTCGCACAAGTCTGGAAACCCGGCGAACTCATACCCCTGATGCATCTGGAAAACGAGACTGTTCACCCCGAGGGACGCTTTTGATTTGTTTTCCTTGAGAAGCTCTATGGTAGCCTCCTTCAAATCCAAGACGTCAGGATAGTAAGCATCGGTACCGATTTGGAATCGTCCCGCACTCCGGCCGATCCGCCTCAGGTAGCAGATGTAATCGTAGGGAAAAGACGGAACCCCCTGCCGCAACCGGATCTCGTCGATTTCCTCGTCTGTGCAACCATGGAATTCCGACTCTCGCACACCGTTTCTGACTACACTAGTAAATAGTTTATCCATCGTCAGATCGTCCACAAGTCCCGACTCTTCAAAGTCATCGACCGATGGGCCATTCTATTCATCATCTATTGGAATCTGTTCGAGCCGTTCAGACGAGATGCGGCCGACCATCTGGGCAGGCGTATCGCCGGCGAAGGCGAAGAACATGTCGTACCCACCATAGAAGCGACCACTCCCTGTCATCATCAGCAGAGCAGATCAGGGTCGACGTCGTGGCCGCGATGTAAATGCCCACTATATGCGGCGCCAATCGGGACCAACGCGCTACCGACGGCATCCTCATACATCTGCGCTGTGCTCTTGGTTGTTGAGGAAATCGCCATGACTGGATCAATCGCCAAAACCTCGGCGAAACCGCCCGACGCAGGACCAATACTTAATCCCGCATATTCCGCGAGAAAGCCCTCGACTAAGTCTGACCGCTCATAGCCATTCTTGGCCATGGCATCCAGGTAGCTGTCAATGGCTGCGCGCTGCCGACAAACCAGCCAGCGTCTCGCAACAGCGATAGTCCGAGTTCTGCGTCATTCGACATCCATCTGCTCCCGAGGGGTATCCACGTATCACCCAGTCCTACGACCTCGGGGTACGGCGGCTGGTCGAGGCAGTTGCCGAGGTCAGCGCCGCTGTAAGTCGGGAGATCGCAGGCGGAGACGATGGAATCGGCGGTTCCTCGGCCTCGGCTGTCGAAACATTCAGCGCGCACAACGCCAGTACGAACCCATCCGCCCAACAGCCGGTCGCCAACTCAGCAGCTCCCGACGCGTGCCCCCATCCAGCCATGCCGCCCCCTTGGAAGCCGTGGCGGTGGACGACGGTCGGGTAATCATTCAGGAGCGGGCGGTAGGGGGTCCAGTGGGTTGCAGGTAGTTGCGGTTAGCGGCCGAGGAGTTTGTATTTGGCTTCGGCGGCTGACTTCTGGGGTTCCCACCAAGCGGTGTTGGATTTGTACCAGTCGATCGTGGCGGCGAGGCCGGCGTCGAAGTCGGCGTAGTGGGGGGTCCAGCCGAGTTCGGTGCGGATCTTGGTGGAGTTGTTGGAGTAGCGCAGGTCGTGGCCGGGGCGGTCGTTGACGTGGACGTAGGCGTCGGACGGTTCGCCCATCAGGGTGAGGATCTTCTCGATGATCTGCTTGTTGCTGCGCTCGTCGCCGGAGCCGATCAGGTAGGTCTCGCCGAGGCGGCCGTCGGCGATGATGCGGTGGACGGCGTCGTTGTGGTCGTCGACGTGGGTCCATTCGCGGACGTTCTCGCCGGCGCCGTAGAGCTTGGGCTTGTCGCCGATCAGGACGTTGGTGATCTGCCGCGGGATCAGCTTCTCGACGTGCTGGTACGGGCCGTAGTTGTTCGCGCAGTTCGAGAGCGTCGCGGCCACGCCGTACGAGCGGGCCCAGGCGCGGACCAGCATGTCGGAGCTCGCCTTGCTGGCGGAGTACGGGCTGGAGGGGTCGTACGCCGTTTCCTCGGTGAACTGGTCGACCGAGTCCAGCGGGAGGTCGCCGAACACCTCGTCGGTGGAGATGTGGTGCATCCGCTTGTCGTGCTTGCGGACCGCCTCGAGCAGGGTGAAGGTGCCGATGATGTTGCTCTTGATGAACGGCGACGGGTCGTTCAGCGAGTTGTCGACGTGCGACTCGGCCGCGAAGTGCACCAGGACGTCGGTCTCGGCGACAAGCTTGTCGACCAGCGCCGCGTCACAGATGTCGCCGTGGACGAAGGTGACCTGCTCGGCCACCGGCGCAAGGTTGCCCTCGCTGCCGGCGTACGTGAGGGCGTCCAGCACCGTGATCTCGGTGTCGGGGTCACGGCGCACCGTGTCGTGCACGAAGTTCGAGCCGATGAACCCGGCGCCGCCGGTGATGAGCATCCGTCGCATCGGCACAGGATAGCGAGCCTTCCAGTGACCGATCACGCCGGTACGGTGACGCCATGCACAACGTCCGTGTGGTCTACCGCAAATATGACCAGAGGCTGCACTGGCATCAAGTGATGCGGTATCTGGGTGAGGATTCGTACGGCGTATGGCTCGGCGCGCCGCCCAATTCCGTGTCGCAGCGCGGCGAGGAGCCCGAGGTGCTCCACTCGCAGGCGCACGTGCAGCTGTTCCCGCGCGACCGCTGGTACACCGCGATCTTCAACGACGAGCCCCGGTCGACCGAGATCTACTGCGACATCACCACGCCGGTGACGTTCGGCGAGACCGAGTTCACCATGATCGATCTCGATCTCGACGTGGTGAAGAAGCGGGACGGGACGGTGTACGTCGACGACGAGGACGAGTTTTCCGAGCACCAACTGCAGTTCGGCTACCCGCAGGAGGTCATCGAGGCGGCCCGCAAAGAGTGCGACTGGCTGATCCGAGCGGTCACGACGGAGGAGCTCTTCCTCACGACGTACAAGACGTATCTCGACAAGGTCCGCTGACGACGCGACGAGGTTCGCTGAAGACCAGGAGATGCGCCGGGTTGGGCCCGGCTGGAGCCGCCCCGCCCCAGCCGGACGGTCTCAACCCAACCCGGCGGCCAAACAAGCTTCGTGGAGCCGGTGGGTCGCCGGCAATCTCTTGCACGTTGTTCGAAGTGTTGTCACGGCTCGTGCCGGCGCCGTCACGGAACCCGGTGCAGGCTGAGCTTCAGGTCGTCCAGCTTCAACAAGTTGGGCACGCGGCCGTTCTGACCGGCGAACATGTCGGCGACCGGGGAAACCGTGAGGAACAAGGACTTGCCGGCCGGTACGTCGACGGCGATCCCGGGCAGGTCGATCGAGCGACGCGCGCCGTGGACGACCCGCTGCTCGCGGAGCGGCATCGTGTTGTTCTGGACGATCTTTGCGTCCAGGACGGAGCTGCCGACGCTGAGGGCGAAGAAGGCGCCGGCGTCCGGCAGCAGGCTGCTGACCTTGGCCTGGAGGCGCGGTACGCCGGCCACGGTGATCGGACCCTTGGCCAGCTCCACCTGGATCGGCAGGCCGAGGTTGGCCGAGGTGATCACCTTGCCGAGGCGGTACTGCTTGTTCGGCCTGAGGTTTCGTTGTTCGAGGCAACGACCGTCGGCGGTCGCGAGGTGGTAGCTGCCGAAGCCGGTCAGCCCGGTCTGCTGCTTCAACAGGTTGAGCGCCATGAAGCGTTGCTCCAGCGCGCCGAACGAAGGGCTCCCGAGCGCGACGGAACACGGATCGCCAGGAGTAGCGAACCCCGGCGGCAGCACGCTGGGCAAGGTGTGGCCGCCGTTGTAGCCGACGAAGATCGAGCGCTGCTGGGCGCGCGGTGTGAGTGCGTGCTGGAAGTTCTGCAGGCCCTGATTGAGGTTGAAGAGGTTGTCCGACAGGCCCTGGCCGAACAGCACCGGGATGTTCAGCTTGCGGCCGTGGGCAACGTGCCATGCGGGACCGTTCTTGGCGAAGAAGGCATCAAGGTCCCGGCCGGCTTGGCCTGTTGGCCAGGTCCCGGTCGTGACGAGCGAGACGAAGGCCGCCCCGACCGCTGGCGGGAGATGAGTGCCACCACCCGCGTAGAGGATCGCGAGCCAGAGCGTCCGGGCCGCTTCGTCCGGCGCCAGGCTCTGCTTGAGATCCCACCAGGTGATCTCCGGCGCCAGCGCGTCGAACCGCGTCCGGCCGCGATCGCGGAGCTCGGTGAAAGCACCGGCGAACTGGTAGCCACCGCCGTACGAGCCGCCGATCGCGCCGATCAGCGGGTCGCCCGGCCGTTGTTTGGTCACCCAGTCCAGGGAGGCGACGAAGTCGACCAGCTTGATCACGTCCCGGCCTTCGAAGTCCGGGTTCATCACGTGGGCGACGCCGGTACTCTCACCGAAGCTGCGCTGGTCGAAGCTCAGTACGCCGTACCCGGCATCGAGCCAGGACTTGAAGGCAGCCGGGTCCTTCGTCCGGCTTCCACCCCAGCCGTGACTGTGGAAGATCAGCGGAACGGTGTGACCGGCCGAGGCGCCGTCGGGCCTGAACAGCGAGTAGCAGATCCGCACCGGCGTGGTGCTGCCCGGCTCTGGGACGCTGGCGATACAGCCGTTCGTCGTACTGGTGTCAGCGGCCGTAGCGGGTGCCACGGGCAGGACAGCTGTGGCCAGCAAGGCGACAGCGACTGAGATTCGCAAAGCAGGGCGGCGGCGGCTCATGGTGACCCCTAGTTATCGGCATCTCCCGGTGCGCACACGCTAGACCAGGCCACCGACGAGAACCAGACCGTGAGGCCCCTAAGTTACGCGCGAGTCACCTGCTCCGCTGTGGGCGAACCGGCGGGCTCCACCGGCCCCGAACTGCGAGACTGTGGCCGTGCATATCGCGATCCTCGTTGTCGCTCTGGTCGCCGTGGTGGCGGCCGGGGCAGCGCTCGCCCGGCGAATCGGGGTGTCGGCTCCCCTGCTGCTCGTCGTCGTCGGCGTCGCAGCGTCGTACCTGCCGTTCGTTCCGCAGATCGAGCTGTCCCACGAGGTCGTCCTGGTCGGTTTCCTGCCGCCGCTGCTCTACTCGGCGGCGATCAAGACGAGCCTGGTCGACTTCTCCAAGCACCGCCGCTCGATCGGGTTGCTGTCCGTCGGCCTGGTCGCGTTCACCACGATCGGCGTCGGCCTGGTGGCGTACTGGTTGCTCGGGAGCGCGGCGAAGTCGCAGGGTCTCGAACCACTCCCCTTGTGGGCCGCCTTCGCCCTCGGCGCGGTCGTCGCCCCACCCGACGCGGTGGCGGCGACGGCGATCGCGAAGCGGGTCGGGCTGCCCCGCCGGGTCGTCACGATCCTCGAAGGCGAGAGCCTCCTCAATGACGCCACAGCTCTGGTCGGACTGCGTACGGCGATCGCGGCCGGCGCGGCGAGTATCGCGCTGATCCGCGGCGACGACCCCAGCGACGTCCACTCGCCGACCCCGCTGAGCGTCGGTCTGGACTTCCTGCTGGCGGCCGGTGGAGGGGTGGCGATCGGCCTGGTGTGCGCGATCGTGCTGGCCAAGATCCGTAAGCGGTTCACCGATCCCGTGCTCGACACGACGCTCAGCCTGACCGCGCCTTTCATCGCCTACATCGCCGCCGAGGAGATCCACGCCTCGGGCGTGCTGTCCGTCGTCGTGACCGGGTTGCTGCTCGGTCACAAGGCGCCGATCATCCAGTCCGCCGCCTCCCGGATGTCCGAGCGGACCAACTGGCGGACGTTCCAGTTCCTGCTGGAGAACACGGTCTTCCTGCTGATCGGCCTGCAGACGCGATGGATCCTCGACGACGTCTCGCACAGCCCGTTGTCGACCAGCACCATTACGATCGCCACTGTCGGCGTCTTCGCGGCGGTCGTCCTGCTGCGTCCGATCTGGCTCTTCCCGGTCACTTTGCTGTCCCGGCGAATCCTCGGCCGCTCCCGGCCGGGACCGGTCAGCTGGCAGAGCCTGGTCGTCGTCTCCTGGGCAGGGATGCGCGGTGTGGTCACTCTCGCTGCGGTTTTCGTACTGCCCGAGGAGACGCCGCATCGCGAGGTGCTGGTGTTCATCGCCCTGACGGTGACCGCCGGAACCCTGCTGTTGCAGGGCTCCACCCTGCCTTGGCTCGTACGGCGTTTGCGCCTGCCCGGCCCGGATCCCGCGGAAGACGCGCTGCAGGAGGCCGCCGTACTGCAAGGGGCGCACCGGGCTGGTGAGGCCGAGCTCGATCGTCTGATCACGCCGGATGATCCGGAAGAAGTCATCGCACTGCTTCGCCAGCGAGGCGAATCCCGCGCACAGGCTGCCTGGGAGCGGCTCGGCCGGCCTGAGTCGGAGTACGAGACTCCCAGCGAGGCCTACCGGCGACTGCGGATGGCGATGCTGGAGGCCGAGCGCGGACACATTCTGAAGGTGCGCGACGACGGTCTGGTCGCCGACGAGGTGCTGCAGCGGGCTCAGATCCAGCTTGACATCGAGGAGTCCATCCTCGACCGGGCCGAGGCCGACGACGTCGGCGGGCAGTCCGACTCGCTGCGGATCCAGCCGGCGCCCGGCGCCGAATGCGAGCACCTCGAGCAGGCGCCGTGCGTCCTGACGCCGAACACGCCCGAGGGCTGCGAGGAGTGCCTCGCCGACGGCGGCTCGTGGGTGCACCTGCGGCTGTGCCTGCAGTGCGGCCATGTCGGGTGCTGCGACTCCTCCCCCGAACGCCATGCCAGCAAGCATTTCGAGACGACGCAGCACCCGGTGATGCGGAGCTTCGAGCCGGGCGAGGATTGGCGCTGGTGCTTCATCGACGAGAAACTGGGCTGATGGCTGACTGTCTCTTCTGCTCGATCATCGCGGGATCGACGCCGGCGCACCTCGTCTACGAGTCGCCGGAGGTGCTCGGATTCCTGGACATCCGGCCGGTGTTCAAAGGGCACACGCTGCTGGTGCCGCGCGAGCACATCGCGACGATGGTCGAGTTGCCCGACGAGTTGACGGTCCCGCTGTTCGGGGCGGCCCGAGCGGTGGCAGCGGCCGTGCGTACGGCGTACGGGGCGCAGGGGTCGTTCGTTGCGGTCAACAACGTTGTGTCGCAGTCCGTGCCGCACCTGCACGTCCACGTCGTACCGCGGACGAAGGGCGACGGGCTGCGCGGGTTCTTCTGGCCGCGCACCAAATATGCGGACGACGACGAAGCCGCGTCGTACGCCGAGAAGCTGCGCACAACGCTGGCCGGCTAGCCCGTACGGCGTTTCGCGGGCCGGCCTGATCGACGCGTGCCGGCCGGCCTGATCAACGTGTCCTGGTCGACGCGTGCCCGTCGGCCTGGTCGACATGTGCCGGGCCGGCGGGCTTTAAGGGTTTCTGAAGACCTGTCCTGAGGATGGGGTGCACGCGATCCACGGGGGGTCGCGCTGGGGCATCGGGGGAAGCCTTGCGCTCGATTCGGCTGGTGGTCGCGGTGGTGGCGGTTGTCGTAGCCGCCGCCTGCGGGGGTGGTGGCGTCGGCGGGGAATCCTCGCCGACGCCGGACGCGGAGAGCACTCTGCTCGCCCGGGTGCCGCCCGGCGGCTCGTTGCCGGTGATCGTCCTGCTCGCGGGGCAGTACACCGCGGAGGGCGAACTGCCGGACGAGCAGGCGCGGCAGGTGCAGCGGAAGAAGATCAGCGCCGCGCAAACCGCGGTACTGGATGAGCTTGCCGGATCTCAGGTGCGGAACGTTCATCGCTTCACGTACACACCGCAACTGTCGCTCACCGTCGACGCCGATGCCCTTCGGCAGTTGCTGCGCTCGTCCCGAGTCGCAGCCGTCCACGAAGACACCGCCAGGTCTCAGAACGGCTGAGCCGGTCACATCCCAGGGGGATCCACCATGAAAGTCCGAAGACTGTTCGCTGCCGGCGTGCTGGCCTTGGTCACCTTGGCCGCCGCGACGATACAACTACCCGCCGCCGCCCAAGTCGCAGTACAGGTTTCGCCCGGTCCTGATGCGCAGGAACGCCAGTTGATGGCGACCGCCGAGCAGGCAGGATCGGTCCGGGTCATCGTCCGGGTCGACCAGCTCAGCGACAAGCAGGAGGTCCTCGACAACGTCGATCAGGGCACGGTCGAGCAGAACCAGACCTACAGCTCGTTCCCGCTGCTCGCGCTCGACGCGGACGAGCAGGCGATTCAGGAACTGGCCGCCGATCCGAACGTGGTCTCGATCCAGGAGGACAAGGTCGGCTCACCGACGCTGGCCTCCAGCATCCCCTTCATCAACGCCGACAAGGTCCAGCAACTCGGCTTCACCGGCAGCGGCCAGACGGTCGCGATCCTGGACACCGGCATCGACCGGGACCACCCGTTCTTCGCCGGCCGCATCGTGTCCGAGGCCTGCTACTCCAGCGTGAGCGACGCCAAGACCCAGGCCTCGCTCTGCCCGAACGGCACCGACACCCAGACCGGCGCGGGAGCAGCCGATGCCGAGACCGCGCAGTGCCTGAACGGAACCACCAACATCTGCCGGCACGGCAGCCACGTCGCCGGGATCGCGGCCGGCAACGGCGCCGGCGTGACCGGTGCCCCAGGCAACGGAGTGGCGCCGGGCGCGAACATCATCGCGATCCAGATCTACCACCGGGTGAACAGCGGCTGCACCGGCGGCTCACCGTGCGTGCAGTTCTTCGACTCCGACTTCATCAAGGGCATGCAGCGGATCTACGACCTGCGCAACAGCTTCACCATCGCCTCGGCGAACCTGAGCGGCGGTGACACCAGCAACAACACCACCAACTGTGACACCAGCATGGACAAGGCGCCGATCGACCTGCTGCTCTCGGTGGGCATCACGACGACGATCTCGGCCGGCAACGAGTCGCATCCGGCCGGCGTCGGCTCACCGGGCTGCATCTCCACCGCCGTCACCGTCGGCGCGATCAGTGCCGATGCCTCCGGCAACGATGTCGACTCGCCCGCGAACTACTCCAACCGCGGACCGCTGCTCGACCTGTTCGCCCCCGGTACCTCGATCCGGTCGTCGGTCCCGGACGACGCCTGGGCCTCCCTCGACGGTACGTCGATGGCCGCGCCCCACGTCGCTGGTGCCATCGCGGCACTCCGGAGCGCCTACCCGACAGCCACCGCGGCCACGCTGCTCAGCTATCTGCGCGACACCGGTGTGGACATCACCTACCCGACCAGCGGTACGACGAATGCCACCACTCCACGTATCGACCTGCTGGCCGCTTTGCAGCAGGGCAACAACCCGCCAACCGTCACAGCGGATCAGAGCACGGTCAACGTCAACGAAGGAACGACTGCGACCAACAGCGGCGGCTTCGGCGACCCTGAGGGTCGGGCCGTCACTCTGACCGCCTCCAGTGGTGTGGTCACGAACGCCGGCGGCGGCCGGTGGACCTGGAGCCTCGCTACCAACGACGGACCCGGGCAGAGCGGCGACGTGACGGTAACCGCGACCGACGACAAGGGCGAAACCGCGACCACGACCTTCCACGTCACCGTGGCGAACGTGGCTCCGGCCGTCACCATCGACACTGGGCAGCCGACTACGGCCTCCGAAGGCAGCACCTTCAGTGTCAAAGCGGCCTTCTCGGATCCAGGCTGGGCGGACACCTACTCGGCAACGATCGACTGGGGCGACGGCAGCACGAGTTCCCCCAGTCCGACTGTGACTGTCCAGGGACCACCGGTGGATCGCGGCGAGGTCACCGGCAGCCACGAGTACGCCGACAACGGCAGCTACACCGTCAAGGTGACCGTTACGGACGACGACGGTGGATCCAGCTCGGCCTCGTTCGCAGTACAGGTCAGTGACGTCGCGCCGGTGGTGACCATCGATCCGGCCCAGGTGAAGACCATCACCGAGGGATCGGTGCTCGCGACCAAGGCATCGTTCAGCGATCCGGGCTGGGGTGACACGTACACGTCATCGCTCGACTGGGGCTTCGGGGCGCCGTCCACAGGCTCGCTGCTGCTCACGAATGACGGGCCGCCAGCGGATCGCGGGGACGTCACCGGCAACCAGGCGTACGGCGACAACGGGTCCTTCACCGTCGGGGTCAAGGTGACCGACGACGACGGCGGCACCGGTACGGCGTCCTTCCCGCTCCAGGTCACCAATGTCGCACCGACGGCCACGATCGACGAGGCGGGCGCGCAGGTGGTGAACGGCGTACCGACCTTCATCGCGCACAGCGGGCAGCCGGTCAACTTCGCCGGCCGGTCGACCGACCCGGGCAGCGACGATCTCGCGCTCAGCTGGAACTGGGGCGACGGAGCCCCGGCGCCGGACGTGACGACGAACTATCTGGTCAACCCGCCGGAAACCGACCCGGCGACCAGCCCGAGCCTGCAACCGCGGGACGTGACGGACACCAAGGCCCACACCTTCGGGTCGGCGTGCAGCTACGACGTCGGGTTCGGCGCGCGGGATGACGACGGTGGGTCGGGGGCGGATGCCGCGAAGGTGATCGTCACCGGCAACGCCCATCTGACCAAGATCGCGCCGCTGTGGTTCCTGCAGACCCGTCCCGGGCTGCGGATCCCGCCGGTCGACCTGCCGGTGAGCACGATCAACTGCTACCTGCAGGTGGTCCAGCACATGAGCCCGGTCTTCTCCGAGGTCAGGGACGTCTCGACGATGGCCAAGGCGAACGCCGTACTCAACATCCAACTGCTGAACCCGAAGGCCGAGTTCGACCGGCAGGCACTGACAGCCTGGCTGAACTTCGCCGACGGCTCGTTCGACCTGGGCACCCGGGTCGACACCAACCTGGACCTCAGACCCGACAGCACCTTCGGCCAGGTGATGACGAAGGCCGAGTCGATCCGCCTCAACCCGGCCTCCACAAATGCCCAACTGGCCCAGCAAACCCTGCTCCTGGAGAAGCTCAACACCCTCGGCTCCTGAGCCGACAACTCCCGAGCCGCCTCGGGTGCTTCGCCTCCGGGCGGAGTGCCCGAGGCATGTTGTGATCAGTCGGGTGGGCTCCGATCGGTTGGCCGGGGTCCACCTGCCCTCAGCGCACGTCCCTGTCCAGTCGGTCCTCCAATCGCTGCAGGGCGCGCTCGACGGCGGCTCGCACACTTGGGTCAGGGTCGTCCTGCAACTCCTCCAGCGCCGCGGCATGCTCGTACTCCCCCGCGGCGCCGACAGCCCGTACTGCGCTTGCCCGGACTCGTGGCAGCTCGTGGGTGAGGATCGGCAGCAGTGAGTCCACCAGCTGGCCGAGCTCGCGTTGAGCGGTGATGCGCGCGACGTGCTCACGCACCCGCCAGGCGGGATCGTCTGCCGCGACCAGCAGCGCCTCCACCACGTCGTCACGCCAGATGTAGAGGAACGCCCGGGCCGCCCACACCCGAACCCAGTAGTAGTTGACCGGATCGACCGGATGCGCCCACCCGCCCGGATTCTCGCTCCCGGTGATCGCGACCAGCTTCGGCAACTCGCGACCGAACGCGTCCTCGCCCGAGATCTCACCGGTGAGGAACGCGACACACCAGTCGATCACCGTGTCCTCACCGTGCTCGGCGCAGGCCGCGAGGATCACCTCGCGCGGATGCTCCCGGTCCTTGTCAGCCATGGCCCCAGTAAAACCCGACCCACGGACACTTTCCGCGAACTGACCTGAGACGCCCCGCATACTCCCGGACATGGACGGGATATGACCAGTACGCCGAGTCGGCAGCGCCCCGCTGCGCTCCAGGCCGTCCCGGCGCCACCCCGTGCCGTCCCGGAGGATCGTGTGCCGCTTCGTCTCGTCCCCGCCGACGAAGCCAGGTTCCGCGAACTCTTCGAGAGCCACTTCCGCGAACTCCTCGGTTACGCCTTGCGCCGGTCGGGCTCCCCGGACGACGCCGCGGACGTCGTGGCCGAAACCATGCTCGTCGCCTGGCGACGCTTCGACGACGTACCGCAGGACGGCACCGCCCGGCTCTGGCTGTACGGCGTCGCGCGGCGGGTGCTCGCCAACTCCCGGCGCGGCGAGCTCCGCCGTCATCGCCTCGGCGAGCGGCTCCGGCTGCGCCTGCAGGAAGCCACGCCGGACCTAACCGACCTGGTCGACTCGCGAACGGCCGTCCGGCAGGCGATGGAGCAACTGAGCCCGACCGATCGCGAGCTGATCATGCTCACCACGTGGGAGGACCTCGACCCGAAGGAGGCGGCCGTCGTGCTCGGCGTACCGGCGCGGGTGGTGCGAGCCAGGTTGCACCGGGCCCGGTCGCGGTTGAAGAAGTTGCTGGGAGACGCCTTCGAGGATCGCGGACATGTACGGGATGACCAGCTAGCCCGACCAGCTCAGGAGGAGCGATGAACGATCGTGAGTTCGACCAGCTGATCGCGCGGGCCAACCCGATCGGCGACGAGGCGGTCCGGCACCTGCCGACCGCCGACGCCGAGTCCGAGCTGTTGGAGGACATCTTGACCACCACCGCACTCGCTCCGGCACTGAGACCGAACCGCCGACGCGTCCCGCTGATCGCGGCGGCAGCGGCCGCCGTCGCGATAGCCGTCGCCGTCACCGGAGCGCTCTTCCCGCACGGCAACCCCGCGGCTCCCTCCTCGGCCTTCGCCGCCGAGGCGATAGCCGTTGCCGAGGCCAACCAACGCTTGCTGATCGACGACCCGAACTGGAAGATCACCACGGTCGACGACTTCAGCCCGGAGTCCGGTATGACGAGGTTCACCAACGGCAAACTGGAAGTCGAGATCGACTGGCGGCCTGCCGCGGAGTACCAGGGCTACTACCAGGATCGAGCCGTCGTCCCGCACCAGCCGATCACGGTGCTGGGCCGGCAAGGCACGCTGTTCACCGACGGTAAGACCGACTTCGACACCATGCTGCCGGTGAAGGGATCGAACTTCGTCGAGATCCGGGCCGATCTGGGCTCCGATCGCGCCTACCGGGAGGTCCTCGCCAAACTGCACCAGGTCGACGTGAACACTTGGCTGAGCGCCCTGCCCGCGTCGGTGGTCCAACCCGCGCAGACTCGGGCTGCCGTTGACGAGATGCTCAGCGACATGGCGTTGCCTGCCGGGTTCGACAAGGCGCCGCTGTACAAGAACAACGCCATGGACCGGTACCTTCTCGGCGCACGCGTGAGCAGTGCGGTGGGCTGCGCGTGGGTCCATCAGTGGATCGACGCCCACAAGACCGGCGATCAGGCCCGGATGAAGGAGGCCGTCGTCGCCATGCAGGGCAGCCGCTCCTGGAAGGTGTTCCAGGAGATGTCCGCCCAGGGCGCCTTCCCCGAGGTCTTCCAGCAACTCGGGGACATGATCGCCAGGAACCAGGATCCGACCAAGGACATGCAAGGCCTCGGCTGCTGAGCAAGCAAAAGGCCGGCCCAGGATCCCTGGGCCGGCCTTTCACGCTGTGACTAGCTGGCGATGAGCGAGCGCAGTACGTACTGCAGGATGCCGCCGTTGCGGTAGTAGTCCGCCTCGCCGGGAGTGTCGATCCGTACGACGGCGTCGAACTCCTTCGTCGAACCGTCCGTGCCGGTGACCTTCACCTTCACCGTGCGCGGGATGGTGCCGTCGTTCAGGGCGGTGACACCGCTGATGTCGAAGGTCTCCTCGCCGGTCAGGCCGAGCGACTCCGCGTTCTCGCCCTCGGGGAACTGCAGCGGCAGGACGCCCATACCGATCAGGTTCGACCGGTGGATCCGCTCGAACGACTCGGTGATGACCGCCTTCGCGCCGAGCAGCGCGGTGCCCTTCGCGGCCCAGTCGCGCGACGAACCGGAGCCGTACTCCTTGCCGGCCAGGATCACCAGCGGCGTACCGGCTTCGGCGTACGACTGAGCAGCGTCGTAGATCGAGGTGACCGGCGCGTCGTCCTTGGTGAAGTCGCGGGTGAAACCGCCCTCGGTGCCGGGGGCGATCTGGTTGCGCAGCCGGATGTTGGCGAACGTGCCGCGGATCATCACCTCGTGGTTGCCGCGGCGCGAGCCGTAGGAGTTGAAGTCCTTGCGGTCCACACCGTGCTCGGCCAGGTACTTGCCGGCCGGGCTGTCGGCCTTGATCGATCCGGCCGGCGAGATGTGGTCGGTGGTGACCGAGTCGCCCAGCTTCGCCAGCACCCGCGCACCGGCGATGTCGGTCACCGGCGACGGCTCCTTGGCCATCCCGTCGAAGTACGGAGGCTTGCGCACGTACGTCGAGTCGGCATCCCAGTCGAACGTCTTGCCCTCCGGCGTCGGCAGCGACTTCCAGCGCTCGTCACCGGCGAACACGTCCGCGTAGTCCTTGGCGAACATCTCCTTGTTGATCGAGGTCGCGATGGTCGACTCGACCTCCTCGGCCGTCGGCCAGATGTCGCGCAGGAACACGTCGTTGCCGTCGGTGTCCATGCCCAGGACATCGGTCTCGAAGTCGAAGTCCATCGTCCCGGCCAGCGCGTAGGCGATCACCAGCGGCGGGCTCGCCAGGTAGTTCATCTTGACGTCCGGGTTGATCCGGCCCTCGAAGTTCCGGTTGCCGGACAGCACCGAGACGACGGCCAGATCGGCCTCCTGGACACCGGCCGAGACCGGCTCGGGCAGCGGGCCCGAGTTGCCGATGCAGGTGGTGCAGCCGTACCCGACCAGGTGGAAGCCGAGCTTCTCGAGGTACGGCGTGACGCCGGCCTTCTCGTAGTAGTCGGTGACGACCTTCGAGCCCGGTGCCAGCGAGGTCTTGACCCACGGCTTGCTGGTCAGGCCCTTGTCGACCGCCTTCTTCGCCAGCAGCGCTGCGGCGAGCATGACGGACGGGTTCGAGGTGTTGGTGCAGGAGGTGATGCTGGCGATCACGACATGGCCGTGGTCGAGTTCGACCTCTTGGCCGTCGAGGCTGATCTTGGTCTTCTTCGACGGACGGCCCGCGTCGCCAGGGCCGTGCGGGACGTGCGGCTCGTCGTTGGTGTCGCCATGCCCGTTCGGTGCGTCGCTGGCCGGGAAGCTGCCGAGCTCCGACGGGTCCACGTCGGCGTGGTCGTCGTTCGTCGCGTAATCGGCGAGTGCGCCGCGGAAGCCTTCCTTGGCCTCGCTCAGCGCGACCCGGTCCTGCGGCCGCTTCGGGCCCGCGATCGACGGAACGACCGTCGACAGGTCAAGCTCCAGGTACTCCGAGAAGCGCGGCTCGACGTCGGCGTTGTGCCACAGGCCCTGCTCCTTGGCGTAGGCCTCGACCAGCGCGACCTCGTCGTCGCCGCGGCCGGTGAGGCGCAGGTACTCCAGGGTGACGTCGTCGATCGGGAAGATCGCGCAGGTGGAGCCGAACTCGGGGCTCATGTTGCCGATCGTCGCCCGGTTGGCCAGCGGAACGGCCGCGACACCGTCACCGTAGAACTCGACGAACTTGCCGACCACCCCGTGCTTGCGCAGCATCTGGGTGATGGTCAGTACGACGTCGGTCGCAGTGGCGCCGGCCGGGACCGAACCGGTCAGCTTGAAGCCGACGACCTTCGGGATCAGCATGCTCACCGGCTGGCCGAGCATCGCGGCCTCGGCCTCGATACCGCCCACACCCCACCCGAGCACGCCCAGGCCGTTGACCATCGTGGTGTGGGAGTCGGTGCCGACGCAGGTGTCGGGGTACGCCTGGCCGCCCCGGACCATCACGGTCCGGGCCAGGTGCTCGATGTTCACCTGGTGCACGATGCCGGTGCCCGGCGGGACGACCTTGAACTCGTCGAAGGCCGTCTGGCCCCAGCGCAGGAACTGGTACCGCTCGCGGTTGCGCTCGTACTCCAGCTCGACGTTGCGCTCGAACGCGTCCTGGCGGCCGAAGACGTCGATGATGACCGAGTGGTCGATGACCAGCTCGGCCGGCGCCAGCGGGTTGATCTTGGTCGGGTCGCCGCCGAGCTCGGCCACCGCCTCGCGCATGGTGGCCAGGTCGACGACACACGGCACACCGGTGAAGTCCTGCATGATCACCCGGGCCGGGGTGAACTGGATCTCGGTGTCCGGCGCCGCGTTCGCATCCCAGTTGCCGAGCTTGGTGATGTGCTCGGCGGTGATGTTCGCGCCGTCCTCGGTGCGCAGCAGGTTCTCGAGCAGCACCTTGAGCGAGTAGGGCAGCGTCTCCGCGCCCTCGATCCCCGCCAACCTGAAGATCTCGTACGACTTACCGTTGACTTCGAGTGCACCCTTGGCACCGAAGCTGTCGACGCTGGCCATCAACCTGCTCCTCTATCCGGTCCGTGTCCGCTGAGCCCATCCTGCCGAGCCCTCGGCCCGGCCGAAAGATCAGGTAGCCCTAACCTCTCCCACAAACTCTCTCGACATCAAGATACACGACATCGAGCCACCTCCGGGAATCCCGCGCACCGCGCCGGTCTCGCGCCGACAGGAGGGCGACGAGGAGTCGCTCAGCCACCCGGGCTCCCGTACTACCGTCGTTCGCTCACGCGTCTTCGAGCAAGATTCCCGCCAGCGCCTCCGGCGCGGTGACCATGGCGTCATGGCCGACGTCCAGCTCGGTGGTGTCCCAGCCGAACTCCTTGGCGAACCGCGGGAACGGCATGGGGCCGCCAGGCGTGCACAGGACCGCTCGGCACGGGATCGCGTCGACGGCTCCGGACAGCCTGGTGGGATCGGAGAAGGTCCGGTGCGGGTGGGGCGTCAGCGACGACTCGAGCCAGGCCACCTGGTCCGGCTCCACCACGCCGACCGTGGCGGGCGGCGCGACCGGGATCACCCCTTCCTTGGTCACCGAGTCGATCCAGTTCAGGAAGAACTCCGGAGCCCGGTCTCGCAGCGACTCACCGTCGCGACCCACCCAGGCGTCGACGAGGACGAGACGGGCGATGCGCTCGGGCATCCGGTCGGCCACCTCGCGGACGACGAAGCCGGCGTAGCTGTGCCCGACAAGCACGACGTCTCGGAGGTCTTCGGAGCGCAGTACGCCCATGACGTCAGCGACGTGGGTTTGCAGCCCGGTGTCAGCGGTGAGGAGATGCGCTCGCTCGCCCAGCCCGGTAAGCGTTGGGGTGAAGACCTGATGGCCGGCCCGCCGAAGCCGGTCCGCCACCAGCCGCCAGCACCAGCCCCCGTGCCACGCCCCGTGGACCAAAACGTACGTCGCCATTACACAACTCCCTCTTCCGAAACATTGAGCACGACCTTGCCTGCGGTGCGGCCCTGGGCCACCAGGTGATGGGCCTCCGCCAGCGGGAATTCCTTGCTTACGTGCACGATCAGCTGTCCCCTGCGGACGAGATCGGTGAGGCCGGCGTCGTCGGGGTCCACGAGATGTCCCAGAGCGCGCTGGTGGGCCCTTCTCAAGGACCTGCCTGACGCAGGATCCTGCGGAGCTGCCGGGCAGGCCAGGACCTCGACGACGGGTTCGATCGTCGAGGGCGAGGCCCACCCGGTGCGCGGCAGAGTCAGCCGATCCCGGTGCGGAAGCCCTCGCGCCAGCTGGGGTACCGCGGCGTCCAACCCAGCTCACGCTTGGCCTTGGCGTTCGACGACCCCCGCACCTCGGTCATCATCAAGACACCGAACTCGCCGATCAGCGGCTTGGCCGTCCAGGCGGGCAGCCGCATCGGCTTCTTGCCGCCGAGCTGCTCGGCCAGGTAGGGCAGCCACTGGGCGACGGGAGCAGGGTCGTCGTCGACGACGTTGTAGATGCCGGGTGCGCCCCGCTCGATCGCGGCAACGGTGGCGGCAACGGCATCGTCGATGTGGATCCACGACCACACCCCGCCTCCGCCGCCGACGACCGGGATCTTCCTGCGGCGAATCAACTCGCCCATTTCTCCGCGACGCGACAGCGCGTTGCCGGGCCCGTAGAAGTTGCCGTAGCGCAACACCACACCCTCGATGCCGGCCGCCGTGGTGACAGCGTCTTCGAGGTGCTTCAAGGCGCGCCACGACTGCTTCGCCTCCTTGCCGGGCTCCTCGACGAACGGGTCGTTCTCGGTCTTGACCGGTCCGCCGGTGCGCTGGTTGGTCCAGTGTCCGCCGTAGCTCTGCGCGACGAAGCGACGGACGCCGGACGCCTGTGCTGCTGCGAGCAGGTGGTCGATGGCCTCGGTCCGCAACCGGTTGGTCATTGCGAACTCCTGGTCCCACTTCTTCATGTTTCCCGACATCCCGCTCAGCGCGGTGAGCTGGTGGACGACGACGTCCGGCTTGGCCTGGGCGACGGCGGCTCGAACGCTGGTAGCGTCGAGCGGGTCCATCACGATGCCGGTGACGCCCATCGCGTCGACGGCGGCGCGGCCGCGCTCGTTGCGGCTCGTTCCGAACACGTCGTGGCCGCTTCCGGTCAGCAGGGGCACGAGACGGCTGCCCACCGCTCCGGTCGCGCCGGCAATGAAGATTCGCATGATCCTTTTCCCTTCGGTTCGGGTTTGGCCCCTTCGACGGGAATGACCGGCTCCCTGTGACAGCTGCCGGGAAAAAGTTGCGCCGCGGTGGTGCGCCCTGTTCGGTGCCCACGCCGCGCAGTGGTCTAATCTGAGCGAGAAGATGACTGATCTCGCCCAGGCACACGACGAGCTGCGGCCGCTGATGTTCTCGATCGCGTACCGCATGCTCGGCAGCGTGGTGGAGGCGGAAGACGTCGTGCAGGAGGCATTCCTCCGCCTGCACCGCAGCTCGCAGGACGGCGTCGACAACCTCGAGGCGTACGCCACCACGGTCACCACCCGGCTCGCCATCGACACGTTGCGTTCCGCTCGCGTCCGCCGGGAGCGGTACGTCGGCCCGTGGCTACCGGAGCCGATCCTCGACTCCCCGGACGTGGACCCCGCGTACCGGATCGAGCTCGACGACACGGTGTCGATGGCGTTCCTCGTGCTGCTCGAGGCGCTCTCGCCGGTGGAACGGGCGGTGTTCGTGCTGCGCGAGGTGATCGGCTACGAGTACGCCGAGATCGCGGCGGTCGTCGACAAGAGCGAGGCGAACTGCCGGCAGATCTTCGCCCGGGCGAAGACGCGGATCAAGGACGGACAGCCGCGGTTCGCGGCGTCCCGCGAGGACCGCGACCGGTTGGCGACCGAGTTCCTCGGGGCGATCAGAAACGGCGACCTGGCCGGCCTGGAACGGCTGCTCGCCGAGAATGTGGTGTTCGTCGGCGACGGTGGCGGCCGGACGCCGGCGGTCCAGCAGCCGATCATCGGTGTGGTGGCCGTGGCCCGGTTCCTGCTCGGCCTGATGCGCCAGGGCGACCGGCTCGGCGTACTCCTCGACCTGGTGCAGGCCAACGGGCAGCCGGCGCTGCGGATCCGGGCTGCCGACGGCGCGATGCTCGGCGTGTTGACGATCGACGTCGACACCGACCGGATCGTCGGACTCAACAACATCCTCAACCCCGACAAACTCGGCCACCTCGGCCCGGTGGGTGACCTGAACACCCTGCTCGGCCACCGCGCCTGACCGAGCGGCGACTCAGAAGCCGCGGCTTGGGGGGAGCGCCGACGGTGGAGGTGTGTGGGCGCTCCCGGGGTGTGGTGGTGCTCCAACCAGCGCGGACTGTTCATTCGTTCCTCGCCCAGGCTGAGTACCTGGGCGAGGTGACCTGCGGTCTGGGCATCGCTCTCACGGCGACTCTCGTCACTCTGCCCGTGGCGCTGGGTGTGTGCGCCGGCCTCTTCGCGGTTACCGCAGCCGTGATGCGGCGCGCCCCGGTGTCAGCTGACCTGGGGTAGGACTTCCGCGGCGATGAGGTCGAGGTGGTCCAGGTCGGCGAGGTCGAGGATCTGGACGTACTGGCGGGACGAGCCGGCTGCCGCCAACCGGCCCAGGTGGTCGACGACCTCGGCCGGCGTACCGATGATCGAGCCGTCGCCCGGGTTCTGCGGGTCGCGGCCGATGACGGCGGCGCGGCGCTTCACCTCGGCGTCGTCCTTGCCGACGACAACTGTGTGCGCGGTCGACAGGACCAGCGTCTCCGGATCGCGCCCGATCGCCTCGCAGGCTTCGCGGACGCGGGTGAAGCGCGTCGCGGTCTCCTCGACCGACGCGAAGCCGGCGTTGAACTCCGCCGCGTACTTCGCCGAGAGCGCCGGCGTCCGCTTCTTGCCCGCGCCACCGACGATGATCGGCGGGTGCGGCTGCTGGACCGGCTTCGGCAAGGCCGGCGAATCCTTCAGCTGGTAGTGCTCACCGTCGAACGCGTACTTCTCCCCCACCGGCGTCGTCCACAGCCCGGTGATCAGCTCGAGCTGTTCGCTCAGCAGGTCGAACCGGCCGGGCGTGTCGGGGAAGTCCAGCCCGTACGCCGCGTGCTCCGCCTCGAACCATCCCGCGCCGAGCCCGAGCTCCGCACGGCCACCACTCATCTGGTCGACCTGGGCCACCGTGATCGCGAGCACGCCGGGGTTGCGGAAGGTCGCGGAGCTGACCAGGGTGCCGAGCTTGATCCGCTGAGTCTCGCGGGCGAGTCCGGCGAGCGTGATCCAGGCGTCGGTCGGGCCGGGCAGGCCGTCCCCCTCGCCCATCGCCAGGTAGTGGTCGGACCGGAAGAACGCGTCGAATCCGCACTCCTCCGTCTTCCGCGCTACCGCGAGCAGATCGTCGTACGAGGCGCCTTGCTGGGGTTCGGTGAAGATCCTGAGCAACATGCGGACAACGCTATCTCGCCGTCGTGTACAGCTTCTCCAGGTACGACGGTTGCCAGTCCGGCCCGCGTCCGTTCAGCCGCCGGACCAGGCCGTCGACGTCGAGCCGCTGCTCGATCGGGTGGTCCCACCATTCCGGCACCTGGTCGTACCAGCGGTCGATCCGCAGCGTCCGGCCGGCGGCGTCCAGGCGCGCGAACAGCCAACCGCCCTGCTCGCTCTGCGACTCCGCGACCCAGAGGTCACCGAGCAGCTCGGCGAGCCGGTCGGCGCCGTACTCCGGGTCGTCGACCTCGGGTGGTTCGAGATCGAACCGGTACGACGGACGGGCGGGATCCAGCACCTGCACCTGGATCGTGAACCCGGACGGCACGATCTTCGTCCGCGCCCGGCACCACTCGCGCAACGCCACCAGCGCCGCGGACTCCTTCGGCCGAGGACGAGGACGCTCGTACTCCGACCGCATCGCCTCCTCGATCGACCCCGGCCGCGGCTCCACCTTCGGCGCATCCGCCCCGACGAGCCCGAGCCCAGCAATCGCCATCCCGCCCGAACTCGCCGCCGGCGCCACCAACCGCTCCGGCACCTCAACCGGCACGCTCTCAGCTGTGTCAGCTTCAGGTGCCTCCAGTGCAGTCGTCGCAGCTTCAGGCGACCTTGCCTCGAGCGCGGCGGCAGCTACCGCCGAAGCGAGCCGAGATGGCGATCCGACAGGCTCATCCTCAACTAGAGGTTCAGCCTGCTGGTCCGACTCGGACTGCTCGAACTCGAAGTCCTGCTCAGCCTCCAGCCGCTCGTCCTGCGCCCGCCCGCCGTCGGCCGACCCATACAGCTGCTCCGCCTCGAACGACTCCTGAGAATCCTCGGACAACCCGTCCGGTTCGTCCTCCCGATCCGCCTCGAACAGCCCCTCCGGCTCGCTCCGCAACCCATCGAGACCGTCGCCTCGACCCGGCTCGGAGTGCTCCGACGGCTCGTTCCGCAACGCGTCGGGATCGTCGTCGCCGACTGCCTCGATCTGCGCGGTCACCTCACCGTCGGAAACCTCAGCCGCCTCCGGCCAGGCGGTCTCCAGCCGGCCGGTCTCCAGCCCGCCGGTCTCCGGCGAGGCGGTCTCCAGCCCAGCGGCGTCGAGGCCGGCGGTGTTCAGGCCGGCGGCTCCTAGCCCGGCGGTCTCCAGCGCGGTGGTTTCTGGCGCGGTGGTTTCTGGCGCGGTGGTTTCTGGCGCGGTGGTCTGTGGCGCGTCAGCTTCGGGGGGCGAGGGTGGGGGGAGGTCGCCGAGTTGGTCGGCGGTCCAGTCGCCGTCGCCGATGAGTTCGTCGTGGAAGACCTCGCCGCCGAGCTCGTACCCGTGCTCCCCCGGCTGCAGATCCGCCGGATCGATCGGCCGGAACCCGTTGGTCAGCAGCGGCAACCCACGCCCGTACCCGTCGTCCTCCGCCGCCCCACCACCAGCCGCGAACGGTGAGACATCCGTCGGGTAGTACTCCTCCTCGACGTCATCCCCACCCACAGCCTGCAACGCTGCCGTGTCGTCCTCGTCCCCCACAACCACTGCATCGGCGCTCGCGCCCACTTCCCGCACGGCTGACGCATCTCCGCCGGCACTCGCCGCCTGCACGCCTCGCGCATCTCCACCGTCCGCCGCCGCTGGCTGCACGCCTCGCGCAACTCCACCGTCGGCCGCCGCAGCCTGCACGCCTCGCGCAACTCCGCCGTCGGCCGCCGCTTCATGCACGCCTCGCGGAACTCCGCCGTCGGCCGCCGCTTCCTGCACGCCTCGCGCATCTCCGCTGGCACTCGCTGCCTGCACGCCTCGCGTGTCTCCGCCGTCGGCTGCTTCCTGCTCGACCGGTGCAACTCCGCCGGCGGCTGCGTCCTGCTCGAATGGTGCATCGCCGCCGTTGGCGGAGAGCTGTGGCTCAGCCGCGTTGTCGTCCAAGGGGCTCTCGGCGGCCGCCTCGACGTCGTCAGCCGAATCCGCCTCCGCGATCCGCGCTTCTCCGTCAACCCCGTGCACATCCAGGTCGTCGCCGACCGAAGCGCCAACCAGCCCGTCCGCCTCAGCTTCCAGGTCGAGCCGCTCCGATTCGACGCTCTCGACGCTGTCATCGACCGGTGCCTCGATGTCATCGACGACCGCCGCGATCTCGGCCGTGGGCGCCTCGTCATCCGCGGCCTCGCCAGCAGTTCCACCGGGCATCTCTTCCGGACCGGCGACCGAGGCGTCCGTTCCGTCGACGGGTGACAGAACCTCGGATTCGTCGACGGGTGACAGGGCGCTGGTGTCGTCGACAGGCGACAGGACCCCGGATTCATCGGCAGGCGACAGGGCGCCGGT
>NZ_SOCE01000001.1:5727097-5888201 GCF_004365175.1 Kribbella voronezhensis
GCGAAGGCGAGGATCAGGTCGTGGAAGCGGTAACGACCAGGGCCGATCGATTCCAGCAGGTTGAGATCGACCAAGCGCTCGAGCATCTGCTCGGTGTGCTCGACGGGTTCGCCGAGTAGGTGGGCCGCGGTGAGGGTGATCAGGTCCGACGTGTTCGGCAGGCCCAGGAGGTCAAGGGCTTCCGCGGCCTGCTGGTCGAGTTTGTCATTGCTGTTGGCAAGGAACTCCACCGAGCCGGCGATGCTGGCCCGTACGCCGGATTCGCCGGTGCCGAGTTCGTCGAGGCGGCGGTGCTCGTCCTCGAGTTGCTCCACGACGTACTCGACCGGCCAGGACGGCCGGGCGGCCAGCCGCGCACCGATCAGCCGCACGGCCAGTGGCAGGTGGCCGGTCAGGTGGGCGATCGACTTGGCGGCCGGGCTCTGGGGTGAGACCTGCGAACCGACGGCGATCCGCGACAGCAGCTGGACCGAATCGGCCTCGTCCAGCGGCGCGAGATTGAGCTGCCGGAAGCCCGGCAAAGTGGTGAGTGCCCGCCGGCTGGTAACGATGACAGCCGAGCCGGGGGCACCGGGCAGCAAAGAGGTGACCTGGCCCGCGCCGTTGGCGTTGTCGAGCATGATCAGCATCCGCCGCTCGGCCAGTCGCGACCGGTACAGCGAGGCGGCTTCGTTCACGCCGTCAGGGATGGTCCGCTCGTCGACGCCGAGCGACCGAAGGAGCTGGCCGAGGGCATCCAGTGGTCCGATGGCGTCGCCTGGGCCGTAGCCGCGCAGGTCGAGGTAGAACTGGCCGTCGGGAAAGTTGTCGGCGGCAAGGTGAGCCGCGTGGACCGCCAGCGCCGTCTTCCCGACGCCGCCCATACCGGTGACCGCGACCATGCGCACAGTCCCGGGAGGACCGTCGGCCCGGGTCAGGGCCTGCAGCAGGATCTCCAGCTCGGCGGCGCGGCCGGTGAAATCGGACAGGGTCGGCGGGAGTTGCCTGGGCACCGACGCGGCGGGCTCGACCGGGGGCTCCTTCGGGACCGGCTGTCCACGTCGTGCGCCCCGCGCCGCGAGGGCGAGAGTCTCCACCGCGGCGTCGTCCAGGCCGAGCGCCGTACCCAGCGCACGGATCGTCTCGATCCTGGGCCGTCGGCGCGAACCACGCTCCAGCAGGCTGACCGCCTGCTCGCTGAGACCAGCCTTCTCGGCCAACGCAGCCTGGGTCAGGCCTGCGCCGGTCCGGTACCTGCGGAGGAGTGCCCCCAGATCCTCCTCGGTCAGCCGACTCACCTCCTGCCCCTCGTGGAATCGCAACGGGCGGAACGACGCCCGTGGCCCCAACTCTAGAAGCTCAAGGGCAGGCCCCGCTGCGGTTGTCCACAGGCTCGGCCGGCGGTTGGTGCGGGTGAATGACGCCGTTGCCGATGTCGGCACCATTGTGACGGCGGCACTTCGGTGACTTTGTCCGCTACTGCGGACAATTGGTGAACTACTGTTTGAAAATAGCGCTGAGTATCCGGTGCTGAACGCTCCGGATACAAACCTCTCGCATTAGTGGTCTCGTCGTGACATGTGACCAAATTGCAAAGGACCCCGGTCTTCACCGGGGTCCTTGCTGTGCGTAGCCGCCTGGGTCAGGCGTTCGGGCGCTTACCGTGGTTCGCGCCCTTCTTCTTGCGTGCACGGCGCTTGCGGCCGGTCTTGCCCATAAGAAAGCCTCCTTGTAACAACTGCAAAGAGTCACAGTCTCTCATACCACGACGGTGCGCTCAGCATCGTGCGGCGGGTCACGGTCTGGCTTACAGTGTTTCGGCGCAGTCCTGATGAGCAAAATTAAGTCTAGTCAGCGATGTGCTGTCTGCCCCCTGTTCCCCCGCATTGGTGGGGACAAGACCGCGACCGCTGATCGGAGGTGACCTATCATGGCCGACTACTGGGACTGGTGAGCCGACGCTCCGGGCTGAAGCAGGTGGTCGAGTGGTGAGGCACCATGCGCTGCGCGTATTTGTCTCCTCGGCGACTCTTCTGGCCCTCGTGATTCTCGGCCTCGCGTTCGGGCGGATCACGGATCTTCCGACCCTTCTTGCGTTATGCCTGCTCATGCTCATCGGTGGGCTGCTGCGTTTCTCCGTCGCGCCGAATTATCTGGCTTCTCTCGACTCGGTCGCCCTCATGGCGGTGTATGTCATCGCGGGCCCCTGGGCCGCGGTGATAGCCACCGCAGTCGCCTATCTGCCCCAGGTGCGTCGTCGTCTTCCGCTGATCAGACGGGTCTTCAACGGCGCCCAGCGGATCCTGGCCACCGCGGCAGGTGGCGTCGCCTACGCACTGGCCGGCGGACCCGTCGGGGACGGCGCGCTGAGCCACGAGGCGCGAGCGGTCTTCGGTGCCATGGCGGCAACGCTGGCTCAGCATGTGACCAATGCCGCACTGGTGAGCCTGGTGATCTGGATCGACGGCAAGTCGAGCCCGGTGGAGTTCCTCCGGCAGGTCGTCCTGCCGACGTTCTTCCCGATGGCCGGCTACAGCTTCCTGGGCCTCCTGCTGGCGGTCGTCTGGCTCGGCGGTCTCGGCGCGCTCGCCGGATTGCTGGTTCTCGTCCCGCTCCTGTTCGCAAGGTGGGCGCTGTCGCAGTACGAGGTCGAGAGGACGGCCCAGGCGGCGACCATGCGCGCCTTCATTCAGGTGATCGAGACCAAGGACCTCTATACCCGTGGCCACTCCGAGCGGGTCAGCGAGGGAGTCGGCATGCTGGGGCGGCAGTTACGGTTGAACGAGGACCGGCAGAGTGCCCTCGAGCACGCGGGACTGTTGCACGACGTCGGCAAGGTCGGCGTACCGACCAGCATCATCCGCAAGCCGGGCCGGCTGGACGACATGGAGATGGACGCCATCCGGCTGCACCCCGCTCGCGGGGTCGAACTGATCGGCAACATCCCGTTCCTCGAAGAGGTCAAGTCTGCCGTGCTGCATCATCACGAGAAGTACGACGGCAGCGGGTACCCGGCGGGTCTCAGTGGCGAGGGCATCCCGTACTTCGCCCGGATCATCGGCATCGTCGATGCGTTCGACTGCCTCACCTCCACCCGCTCCTACCGGCCGGCCCGCAGCGTCGAGGAGACGCTGGCGATCCTGAAGCAGGACAAATACACCCATTTCGACCCGCTGCTGGTGGATGCTTTCGTCGACGTCATCGAGCGGAACGGCTGGAAGCCGTCCGTCGCCGATCAGCCCGAGCCCGACGCCAGCGTCGAGGCCACCATCGATCATGACGATCTGAGCCTCGGCAGTAGCGGTGGCGCCTCCGGCTCCGCCGCAGGGCCGGTCTGATGGCCTGGGAGCACCCGGAGGGCGCAGAGGTGTCCAACCGGCTCGGCAGCGGCATTGTGATCGTGATAGCCGGTCTTGGGCTGGGGCTGGCTGCTCTGCTGATCACGGCCCGGCACGGGGTGACGGAATGGCCGTTCGTCGCCGCCTTCGGCCTGCTGATCGCGATCGGCGAGATGGTCCAGTTCAAGGTCGATCGAAGCCGCAACCGGGCTCCGATCGCCACCAGCGCCGCCTTGGGGTACGCGATGCTTCGTGGCCCTTCGCTGGATATCGCCCCCGACGTCGCCCAGGTGATCGCAGTGACGTCGGTCGCGACGATGATCGGCATGTGTCCACGGGCGATCGCCGGCCTTCGCTGGGACATCGTGGTCTCCAACCGCCGAGTTCTGTCTGTTGCCTGCGCCGCGGTCGTCTTCTCTGCCGTGGTGCCTCGCGACCTCGGCTGGAACGGATCATGGCGGCACGCGATTCCTCTGGTCGGCGCGATGCTGCTCGGCGTACTGACCGCCGGTCTGGTTGATGCGCTGGTGGGGGCGGGACAGGCGACCGAGTTGTTCAACAAGCCGTTTCCTGCGTCTCTGCGCGACGAACTACTGGTGATGGGCCAGATCGGTATGGCGATGGGCCTCAGTGGGGTTCTGCTGGCGGCAGGCACCTCGCTGCTGGGGTTGTGGGCGCCGCCGTTGGTGATCGTGCCGTTGTTGTTGACGCAGTTTGCGTTTCGGCGGTTTGCGTCGGCGCAGCGTACGTATCGGACCACTGTGCGGTCGATGGCTCGCAGTACGGAGATCGCGGGGTTCAGCAGTCCTGGGCAGAATGCGCGGACGGCCAGTTTGGCGGTGGCTATTGGGAATGATCTGGGGTTGACGCCGGCTCGGATGGAGGCGTTGGAGTACGCGGCGTTGTTGTCGGGGGTGGGGCAACTGGCGTTGGCGGATCCGAGTCCTGGTGGGGCGTCGTTGTTGCGGACCCGGGAGGAGCGGCAGCGGGCGGCCGAGATCGGGGCGTCGGTGATCGAGCGGTCCGGCGTACTGGATCGGGTCGCGGAGATCGTCCGGCACTCCAACGATCCGTACCGGCAGGGGAGGGCGAGCAACTCGGACATTCCGTTGGAGAGCGGGATCGTCAACGTGGCGCTGGCCTACGAGCAGTTGGTCGGCGAGGGAACCGGGCAGAGTTCGGACAAGGCGTTGGAGAGCATCGGCCTGGGGATCGGCGCCGAGTACGACCCGGTCGTGGTGGAGTCACTGCGCCGGGTGGTCGGGCGAGGCTTTCGCTTCTAGGTCCCGCCACGACGGCGCCACGTCAGCGGCTATGCGGCCGGTGCCACCCATGCCGGCGTACAGCAGTAGACCGGCACCTGCGGCGATCAGTACGTCGCCTGGACTCACTGCCTGGCCCAGGCCGGGCAGAGCGACTGGTACTACGTCCCCCAGCCAGGGGAGCGCCGTAGAAGCGTCGGCAAGCTCATGGCGGGCGTCGGCCACGAACCGGTCGAGTCCGGCGCGCAGAAGGGCTCTGGTGGACACCGGCATGGCCCCGTTCAAAGCGACCACCAGTGCGTTGGCGGAGAAGCCCAATGCCAGCAGGGCGACTCCAGGGCGCCGCAGGTTGAGTCGCAGGAACACGGCGATGCACGCGGCCGAGCCGATCAGCCCCACCGGGTAGGCGATACCACCGGCCAGAGCGCCGAGCATCTGCCCGATACAGGCGGCCGCCAGCCAGTGCAGCCCGGTCAGTGTGTTGTCTGCCAGGTGACTGAAGCGACCGCCCGTGAGCCGAGCCGCCCCCGCGGCGAGCACCATGACGAGCAGAACCAGTAACACTCTCGCGATTCTGCCCGCCATGGGCCGCTGATCCGGTTTAGCGCACTCCTGTGCGTGTCGTGTCGATCACGCTGCGTTCCGTACTACGCCTTGGCGGGCGCCGCTCCTTCGCCGTCAAGGATGTCCGGCAGATCCTTCACGCCCGGGTCGCCGGCGTCGGCGACGTAGTCCGTCGGGTGGGTCGAGTCGACGCCCGCGGCAACCTTCAGAGCCCGGAAGATCAGCGTCAGCACGATCACCACCAACAGGTTGATGACGAACGAGGTCAGCGCGATGTACACCTGCTTGTCGGTGAACGGGAAGTTCGACAGCGAGCCACCGAAGTGCTTCTTGGTGGCCGGGTTGACCACCCGGTACGCCGTGATCGTGCCGTACACCATCGCGACGGCCCAACCGGCCAGCAATGCCCACCGGTGGAACCAGCGGGTGAACAGACCGCCGACGATCGCCGGGAACGTCTGCAGGATCCAGATCCCACCCAGCAGTTGCAGGTTCAGCGCGATCGTCTTGTCCATCGCGAGCACGAAGATCAGCGCGCCGAACTTCACCACCAGCGACGCGAGCTTGGACACCTTGGCCTCCTGGGCCGGCGTGGCGTCGCGCTTGATGAAGTCGCGGTAGATGTTGCGGGTGAACAGGTTCGCCGCCGCGATCGACATGATCGCCGCCGGCACCAGCGCACCCACCGCGATCGCCGCGAAGGCGATGCCGGCGAACCACGACGGGAACTCCTGGTCGAACAGCCGCGGGATCGCCAGCTGCGGGTTGGCCAGCCCGTCCAGGCCCTTCACGTTCACCTTCGCGGTGATCGCCATGAACCCGAGCAGCGCGAGCAGACCGAGCAGGAGCGAATAGGCCGGCAGGATCGCGGCATTACGCCGTACCACGTTGCGGTTCTTCGTGGAGAGCACGGCGGTGACCGAGTGCGGGTACATGAACAACGCCATCGCCGAACCGAGCGCGAGGGTCCAGTACGCCGAGTAGCCGCTCGCGCCGGGAATGAAGGCGCCGGTCGGCTTGCCCGTCGTCGGGTTCGGCGTGGTCATCTTGGTCTTCGCGGCGTCGAAGATCGTGTCCCAGCCACCGAGCACATGCGGCAGGTAGATGATGGCGACCCCGATCACCAGGTAGATCAGGCCGTCCTTGACGAACGCGATCATCGCCGGGGCGCGCAGACCGGAGGAGTACGTGTACGCCGCCAGTACCGCGAACGCGATCAGCAGCGGCAGGTCCTTGGCCAGCGTGTTGCTGCCGCCGAGGCCCATCGTCTCGAAGACGGCCTGCATACCGACGAGCTGCAGCGCGATGTACGGCATCGTCGCCAGGATGCCGGTGACCGCCACCGCGAGCGAAAGCCCGCGGCTGCCGTACCGGCCGCCGACGAAGTCCGCCGGAGTCACGTAACCGTTGCGGTGCGCGACCGACCACAACCGGGACATGAACACGAAGATGATGGGGTAGACCACGATCGTGTAGGGCACGGCGAAGAAGCCGCTGACCGCCCCGGTCGCGTACATCGCGGCCGGCACAGCGACGAACGTGTACGCCGTGTAGAGGTCGCCGCCGAGGAGGAACCAGGTGATGAACGTGCCGAAGCCGCGACCACCCAACCCCCACTCGTCCAGGCTTTCCAGAGCGCCCGTACGCCGCCAGCGCGCGGCCATGAAGCCCATGACCGTCACCGCGGCGAAGATGATGATGACGATGGTCAGCTGGACCCAGTCGACATGAGTGTTCACTTCTCGGCCTCCTTGGCAGCAGCGGCGTCACGGCCGGCGTCGCGATCGCTTTCGGGGCCCGTGTCGAGGCCCAGAGCGGCACGTCGCCGGCGTTCCTCGCCGAGGACCAGGCGATAGGAAATGCTCACGGTGATCGCCGAGACGAACACCCACATCAGCTGGTACCAGTAGAAGAAGGGGAATCCCCACAGCCTGGGTTCGTCCTTGGCATAGGTGGAGACTAGAAGCGGTACGACGACCGACAGGGCCAGCAGGATGCCGGCGATCCAGTAAGCGGGTCTGACCGCGGCCAATTTGGACACAGCTACCTCCTCGGGACAAAAGGCGCAACGCAGGACGCTACCGTTCGCCGACACAGGACACTAGACCTTCAGGGTGGGCCATGGACTCAGATGCGGGATGGAAGTTGCGGCGGGTCGTCCTGTCGGTCCTGTTCCTGCTGGTCGTTGCCCTGCCGCTCTATCCCGAGCTGTACGGATTGGAGGCGGTCAGCCCCTTTGCGCAACTGGTCGCGTTCCGGCCGCAGGCGCTGGTTCTGGTGCTGCTCGTGGGCCTGTTGATGCTGATCCGGCGCGGCTGGCGGCTGGCCGCGGTACTGGTCTGCCTGTTGTCGCTGGCCGGGATGGGGTTGATCGCGCCGCGGGTGTTCTCCGATCCGACGCCGCCTCCGCCCGGGTCCCGGGCGCTCACGATCATGGTGGCGAACGTGCTCGGTGGAGGCGCGGACGCGAAGGAGGTGGCCCGGTTGATCAAGGAGCAGCGGCCGGACCTCGTCTCGTTGCCGGAGGCACAGGTCGACGTACGGCAGGAGATCCAGGATCACCTGGAGGGGCTGACCTACCACGGCTTCACCCAGCAGGCGAACGCGGCGGTCGAGAGTGCGACCAGTGTGCTGGTGTCGTCGACGCTCGGTGACGTCCAGTTCGATTCGGAGAAGCTCGACACCGGCAAGGTGAACTCGACCCAGCTCAAGCCGGGCGCGGGCGAACCGGGTGCGGAGACGATCGGGCCGGTGCAGCAGACCAGCACCCAGTTCGGCCACATCATCGTGACCGGCGGAACGCTGGGGAAGCTGCGGTTGATCGTGTACCACGGCTATCCGCCGCTACCGTCCGAAGTGACCACCTGGAAGCGGGATCTCGAGGTGGTGAAGGGCTGGTGCCGCCAGGACCGGCCGACGATCCTGGCCGGCGACTTCAACGCGACCAACGACCACTACGACTTCCGGCAGGCGCTCGGCGATCGCTGCCGAAGCGTGGCGCCCTCGGTGGGGGCGGGCCTTTCCGGCACCTGGCCGTCGGACCGGATCACGCTGGCCCAGACCCAGATCGACCACGTGGTGATCACCACCGGGATCAAGCCGGGCAAGTTCACGACGTACAAGATCGCCGGCACCGACCATCGCGCGGTGATCGCGCACGTCGCCGTACCGAAGAGCTGACCGCCTGTACTACGACTGGTTCGCGGCCGGCCGGTAGATGTACGGCTGGGACGAACGGACGGCCTCGGTGAGCATCAGCAACATGTCGGCCCGGGCCTCGATCGCCCGCCCGAACAGCTCGTCGTCACCCGGGATCGGGAAGCCCTTCACCCCGATCGCCAGCTGACTGAGCAGCACGTGCAGGACGCCGCGGGCGTTGAACACGTTCGGCGTCGGCCACTCCGGCAGTGTCTCGTGCATCAACGGCTGCTGGGCCGCGGTCGCCGCGATCGGCTTGAGCCAGCGCTCCAGCTCGTCGGTGGTCAGCATGTTCCGGTGCAGGATCGTCATCACCGCATGGGCGACCCGGTCGTGCTCCTCGTGGACCCAGCGATACGGGGTGTCCTTCACGATCCTGTCG
Source organism: Kribbella voronezhensis (assembly GCF_004365175.1). Taxonomy (NCBI): domain Bacteria; kingdom Bacillati; phylum Actinomycetota; class Actinomycetes; order Propionibacteriales; family Kribbellaceae; genus Kribbella; species Kribbella voronezhensis. Next base: position 5,735,821 of record NZ_SOCE01000001.1, read on the forward strand.
GCCAGTACGTCGAGGAGCGCACGCAGTACGCCGGCGTCGCAGTGCCGGGACCTGGCCAGCGCACCGATCGCGTCGGCACCGTGCGCCACGGCATGGGCCCAGCCACAGTCGGCGACGTACCCGCGCAGGTCGCGCTCGCGCAGCAGCCAGGTGGCCAGCCGGTCGCCCCAGCGCATCACCACCTCGTCGTGCACGAGGAACTCGGCGTTGTCGCGGTGGATCACCTCCGCCAGCGTCAGCGCGGTGAACGAGCGCCGGAACACCGTGTCGGTGCCGTCCTCGCCGAGACCGTAGGCGAGACCGGCGCAGAGACCGTCACCGAAGCCGGGCAGCAGGTCGTCGTAGATGCCGCGCTCGAGCCAGGTGGCCAGCGTCGGGTAGGCCAGCGCGTCCCGGATCTGCGGGTTGGTACTGGCCAGTCCCCGGACCAGTTCCTCGGTGAGGTCGGTCAGCGCCCGGTCGCGCGGTACCGCGTAGTCCGCGGCCATCACGTCCTGCCAGTACGTCGACTCCACCGAAGCATCCTTTCACTTGGATCCGAACAATCAACACCCATCCGGGCGATCTGTCGAGCCAGGCCCTCCGACGCGAGGCACTAGGCTCGGGTCCGTGCCGTCTTTGACCGATGTGGCGCGGAACCACACCACGCTGGACTCCGCCGACCTGGACCGGCTGCAGCTGCTGGTCTCCGACTGGCAGATGCTGGCCGACCTGTCGTTCGCCGATCTGGTGCTCTGGTTGCCGGACACCGAGGGACTCGGGTTCTGGGCCGGTGCGCAGATGCGGCCGACCACCGGGCCCACGGCGTACCTGGACGACATCGTCGGCAGTTTCATCCCGCGCGACCGGCGGCCGCTGCTGGACCAGGCCTACGACGGCGGCCGGATCTGCCGCGAGGGCGATCCGGAGTGGCGCGACGACGTCCCGGTCCGGGTCGAGACCATCCCGGTCCGCCGCGGCGACCGGGTGATCGCCGTGATCGCGCGCAACACGAACCTGCTCGGCGTCCGGACCCCGTCGCGGCTGGAGATCGCCTACCTGCAGAGCGCCACCGACCTGGCCCGGATGATCACCGACGGCATCTTCCCGTACGGCGGGGAGCGGCTGCTCTCGACCACCCCACGGGTCGGGGACGGGTGTATTCGGGTCGATCGGCACGGCATGGTGACGTTCGCCAGCCCCAATGCGTTGTCCGCCTACCGCCGGATGGGGCTCGTCACCGACCTGGTCGGCAGCCGGCTCAAGGACATCACCGCCGAACTGATCAACAGCGGCCGCAAGGTCGACGACGTGCTGGCCTCGGTGGTCACCGGCCGGGCCGCCCAGGAGATCGAGATCGAGAACCCGGAGGCGACGCTGTTCCTGCGCGCGATCCCGTTGCGCGCCGAGGGCGAGCACGTGGGCGCCCTGATCCTGCTCCGGGACGTGACGGAGCTGCGCAGCCGGGAGCGGGAACTGGTCACCAAGGAGGCGACCATCCGGGAGATTCATCATCGCGTCAAGAACAACTTGCAGACGGTCGCCGCGTTACTCCGGATGCAGGCAAGGCGCATCACCGTGCCAGAGGCGCAGGCCGCCTTGTCCGAAGCGGTCCGCAGAGTGGGATCGATCGCGATCGTGCACGAGACACTGTCCGAATCCTTCGACGAGCACGTGGACTTCGACGACGTGGCCGACCGGGTGGCGGCGATGGTCGCCGACGTGTCGACCGTGGCGACGCAGGTGGTGACCCGGCGTACCGGCAGTTTCGGCGTTCTGGACTCCGAGGTGGCCACGCCGCTGGCGATGGTACTGACCGAGTTGATGCAGAACTCGGTGGAGCACGCGTTCGGCGGCCGGGAAGACGATGCGGCCGGCGAGATCGTGCTGGAGGCGCAACGATCGGTCGGGCGGCTGCGGGTCGTCGTGACCGATGACGGGCACGGACTACCAGCCGGCTTCGATTCCGAGACGTCGGGGAATCTGGGGCTGTCGATCGTGCGCACCCTGGTGATCGGCGAGCTCGACGGCGTCCTGGAGTTCGGTCCCCGCCACGACGGCGGGCATGGAACGACGGTCGTGCTCGACATCCCGGTCAAGGACTGAAAGGCCTGGAAAATCGAAAGGCCCCGCGGATCCCGCGGGGCCGTCTTCGTCGGTCGCGTCAGGCGGTGCGGATGCGAGCGCGGGCGTTGCGGCGCTTCAGAGCGCGTCGCTCGTCCTCACTCAGGCCACCCCAGACACCGTGGTCCTGGCCGGCCTCCAGTGCCCAGGCAAGGCACTGCTCTCGTACGTCGCAGCGACGGCACACCTGCTTGGCCTCCTCGATCTGCATGATCGCGGGCCCGGTGTTGCCGATGGGGAAGAACAGTTCCGGGTCCTCATCGAGGCAAACGGCCCGGTGGCGCCAATCCATGGCGGATCCCATCTCTCTCAGTAGTTTGTCTACGCTGATGGCCTGGTCTGTGCCCGATCAGCGTGCCTGTAATCGCACGGGGGTTGGTGCGAGCGTTGTGAACGTTTTCACGAACGACTCCATGTTCCCAATCCCGCGTGGACGAAACAAGGGTTCTGGACTTGTCGATCCGATCACAACACTTCCTTAACACTCCGAACCGGTGCACAGCGGTTTACCGCGTCCGGATAACGGACGAGGAAGTCTTGTTGCGATCACCCGTTCACTGCAAGTAACCGATCCAGAAGCCCTGGGGTTACGCAGAACCTCGAATCCCGGTGGGGCCGAAGTTCTCCGACCCGGATCGGTAGGCTCGGAACGTGCCGACAGATGCAACGTCACCATCCGCCCCACGTCCGCTCAAGCTAGCCGCGGCCGTGGTCGCAGCGGAAGGCCTTGTGGTCGCCGTTCTCGGAATTGTCGAAGTCTTGAAGATCGACAGTGACCGGCTCGTACTGGGTGTGACCACGGCCGCGTTCCTGATCCTGTACGGCGGGGGCCTGCTGCTGGTGGCACGTGGTCTCTACCGGACCTCCGCGTGGAGCAGGGGGCCGGCCGTCTTCGCGCAGCTGATCCAGCTGTTCATGGCCTACAGCTTCTGGGGCGGCGGCACCAAGGCGGTCTCGGTGGTGCTCGCCGTCGCGGCCGTCGGCGTACTGGCCGGCGTCTTCCAGAAGGTCTCGATGGAGGCCCTCACCGACGACCCCACCAAGGACCACCCCGTCCTTTAGCTATTCCTTCAGCAGGCCTGCTCTGAGCTCGGTGAGGGTGCGGGCGAGCAGACGGGAGACGTGCATCTGGGAGATGCCGATCTCCTCGGCGATCTGGGACTGCGTCATCCCGCGGAAGAACCGCAGCGTCAGAATCCGCTTCTCCCGGGTCTCCAGCTGGGCCAGCAGCGGTTTCAGCGACTCGCGGTACTCGACGCTCTCCAGCGCCTCGTCCTCGCCGCCGAGGCCGTCCAGGACGGTCGTGGCGTCGGCCTCGTTCTGGTCCGGGGCGTCCAGCGAGAGGGTGTTGTAGGCGTTCGCCGACTCCAGCCCCTCGATGACGAGGTCAGGTGCGAGCCCGAGCCGGTCGGACAGCTCGGCGACCGTCGGGGCGCGGCCCAGCTCCTGGGTCAGCTCGGCCGTCGCCGCGGTCAGCGACAACCGCAGCTCCTGGAGCCGGCGCGGGACCCGGATCGCCCAGCCCTTGTCCCGGAAGTACCGCTTGATCTCGCCGAGGATGGTCGGCGTCGCGTACGTCGAGAACTCGACCCCGCGATCGGAGTCGAACCGGTCCACCGCCTTGATCAGGCCGATCGTGGCCACCTGGACGAGGTCGTCGTACGGCTCGCCGCGGTTGCGGAACCGGCGGGCCAGGTGCTCGACCAGCGGCATGTGCAGCGCGACCAGGCCGTCGCGGGCCAGGATGTGCGCCGGATCGCCGGCCTTCGCCGACGCCATCGCGGCGAACAGTTCGGCGGTGCGGGTACGTAGCTCGGTTGGCTCCCGGGCGACGCCGGGAGTGCGTTCCTCGGTCACGCCTTCTCCGCCGCCGTCGCCGAGGAGGTCACCGTGATCGTCAGCCGCCCGTCGACGGTCTCGGCCGCGACGGACTCCACCAGCGCCGTCAGCACGGTCCAGCCGAAGGAGCCGGTGTCCGGCTTCCAGTCGTTCGGCACCAGGGCGGACGTGCTGACCCGCATCAGCGGCGGGTCGATCTGGAACACGCAGTCCAGGACGCCGTCGGTGGCCTGCGGGAGCAGCAGGGCGCAGGCCTCGTCGACGGCGATCCGCAGATCGTCGATCTCGTCCACGGTGAAGTTGTTCCGGGCCGCCAGGTTGCCGACCACGGACCGCGGTACGGCGATGTAGGCGCCGTCGGCGGGAATGCTGAGGCGGACCTCGGCGGGTCGTCCGGTGCTGCTCACAGTGCTGTGCCTCCCCTGGCGGACGACGATCGTCCACGACTCACAAGTTGTGCTGTTCCGACCGTAACCTGGTCAGGAAGGTCTTCGTGCGCTGGTGCTGCGGGTCGCCGATCACCTGGCTCGGCGGACCGGCCTCGACCACCACGCCGCCGTCCATGAAGACGACCGTGTCGGCGACCTCCCGGGCGAACGACATCTCGTGGGTGACCACGATCATCGTCATCCCTTCGCCGGCCAGTTCCTTGATCACGGCCAGCACCTCGCCGACCAGTTCGGGGTCGAGCGCGGACGTCGGCTCGTCGAACAGCATCAGCTTCGGCTGCATCGCCAGTGCCCGGGCGATCGCCACCCGCTGCTGCTGACCGCCGGACAACTGCGCCGGGTACGCCGTACCGCGGTCGCCGAGGCCGACCCGGTCGAGCAGCTCCTGGGCGCGGTGCCGGGCTGCCGCCCGCGACTCGCCCTTGACCTGGACCGGCGCCTCGGCCACGTTCTCCAGCGCGGTCATGTGCGGGAACAGGTTGAACCGCTGGAAGACCATCCCGATCTCGCGCCGCTGGGCCGCGATCTCCTTGTCCTTCAGCTTGTACAGCTTGCCGTTGCGCTCGGCGTACCCGATCAGGTCGCCGTCGACCCAGATCCGGCCGCCGTCGATGCCCTCGAGCTGGTTCACACACCGCAGGAAGGTGGTCTTGCCGGACCCGGACGGACCGAGCAGGCAGACCACCTGGCCGGTGTCCACCTCCAGGTCGATGCCCTTCAGCACCTCCTGGTGATGAAAGGACTTGGTGACGTTGACTGCACGTACCAACGGATCGCTCATCAGATCGTCTCCACCCCGGCCGGTTTCGGCGCGCGCCCCGGGCCGCCGCCGAAGCCGCGGCCGAACCGCCGCTCCAGGAAGTACTGGCCCACCATCAGCACACTCGTCGCGGCCAGGTAGTACAAGGTCGCGGCCACCATGATCGGGAAGGTCTTGTAGTACTGGCTGCCGATCGACTGCAGTTGGTAGAAGAGCTCGGTGATCACCGGCAGGCCGATCAGCAGCGAGGTGTCCTTCAGCATCGCGATGGTCTCGTTGCCGGTCGGCGGCACGATCACCCGCATCGCCTGCGGCAGCACCACTCGCCGCATCACCTTGCCGCGGCTCATCCCGAGCGCCTGCGCGGCCTCGGCCTGGCCGGGATCGACGCTGAGGATGCCGGCCCGGGCGATCTCGGCCATGTAGGCGGCCTCGCTCAGGCCGAGACCGATCACGCCGCCGACCAGGCCGGAGAACACCGTGTTCGCGTTGACCGTGGCGAACCGCAGGTCACCGGACAGCCCGAGCCAGTCCATGATCTTCCAGTCGAACGGTACGCCGAACGACAGGCCCTTCTGGAACAGGATTCCCAGCGCGCCCATCGTGGTCAGCAGCACGAGCCGCGGCACGCTGCGGAAGAACCAGGTGAACAGCCACGCCACCCCGGACAGCACCGGGTTGGGCGACAGCCGCATCACCGCGAACAGCACGCCGCCGCTGACGCCGACGATCATCGCCAGCGCGGTCACCAGCAGGGTGCCTTTCAGGAAGCCGTTGATGACCGGCTTCTGGTTCATCGCCTCGAAGACGAAGTGCCACTCGAAGGCCTTGTTCGTCACCAGCAGGTGGACGAACATCGCGGCCAGGACGGCGACGACGGCGATCCCCAGCCAGCGGCCCGGGTGCCGGACCGGCACGGCCTTGATCAGGCCGGGCCGGTCCGTGGTCACCGGCGCCTGGGCCGGGGTCGGCTCAGTGCTGCCGGCCATGTCAGGGGTTGACCGCGAAGGTGCTGACCGCGCCGGACTCGTTGCCCCACTTGGCCAGCGCGGCCTTGTAGCTGCCGTCCGCGGCGATCGCGGTCAGCGCCTTGGCGATCGCCTGCGCGAACTCGGTCTCCGCCTTCGGTACGACGTACCCGTACGGCGCCGCGTCGTAGATGTCGCCGAGCGCGACGACCTTGCCCTGCGACTGCTTGGCGGCGTACAGGACGACCGGGGAGTCGGCCAGCATCGCGTCGGCCTTGCCGGTCGCGACGTCGGCGGTCGCCTGGTCCTGCTTCTCCCGGACCAGCAGGTTGATCTTCGGCTTGCCGGCCGCGGTGCACTTCTGCTGCTTGACCGGGATGTCGTCCTCGAGCTGCGTGGTGCCCTTCTGGACGGCGATGTTCTTACCGCAGGCGTTGTTCGGGTCGACGCCCTTCGGGTTACCGGCGGCGGTGGCCCACTGCGTCCCGGCGTTGAAGTAGCTGACCATGTTGACCTGCTGCTTGCGCTTGGCGTTGATGGTGAACGACGAGATACCCATGTCGTACTTGCCACCCTGGACGCCGGTGATGATCGAGTCGAACGCGGACGGCTGCCAGTCCACCTTCACGCCGAACTTGGCCGCCACGGCGTCGAACACGTCGACGTCCATCCCGGCGACGGTCTTGCCGCCTTGGAGGAACTCGTTCGGCGGGTAGGTCGCATCGACGCCGACCACGATCTTCCCGGCCGCCTTGATCTTGGCCGGCAGGGCGGCGGCGAGCGCCGGGTCCACCGAGGCCGAGGCGGTCGGCGTACTGGCCGGAGCCGAGTTCGACGGCGAGCTGCCGCCGGACAGGGTGTCCGAACCGCAGCCTGCGGCCGAGAGAACCAAGACGCCGCAGATCGCCAGCGTCGTACGTAGGGGAAACATCTCTGGTCCTCCAACTCAGGGGTTTGTTGGCCCGCATCTAAACACAGCCGAACTGCTCAGGTCGGCTCGACATGAGTGGGATCGAGCACACGCTTCAAGAAGACCCGGGTGCGCTCGTGGGACGGGTTGCCGATCACCTCGGCCGGTGGGCCCTGCTCGACGATCACGCCGTCGTCCATGAAGACGACCCGGTCGGCCACCTCGCGGGCGAACGCCATCTCGTGGGTGACCACGAGCATCGTCATCCCGTCCAGGGCGAGCTTGCGCATCACCGTCAGCACGTCGCCGACCAGTTCGGGGTCGAGTGCCGAGGTCGGTTCGTCGAACAGCATCACGGCCGGGTCCATCGACAGCGCCCGGGCGATCGCGACCCGTTGCTGCTGGCCGCCCGACAACTGCGCCGGGTAGGCGGTCACCTTGTCGTTCAGCCCGACCCGGTCGAGGTTCGCCCGGGCGACCTGCTCGGCCTCGGCCGCGCTGCGCCTGAGCACCGTCGTCTGCGCGATCGTGCAGTTGGCCAGCACGTTCAGGTGCGGGAACAGGTTGAACTGCTGGAAGACCATCCCGATGTGCTTGCGGGCGTCGTCCAGGTGGCAGTCGCGGTCGGTGATGTCCTCACCACGGACGAACACCTGGCCCTCTTCGGGCTGTTCGAGCAGGTTCACGCAGCGCAGCAGCGTCGACTTGCCCGAACCCGACGGCCCGATCACGCAGACGACCTCGCCCTGGCTGACGGTGAAGTCGATCCCGCGCAGGACGTGGTTGGTGCCGAACGACTTGTTCAGGTTCTTGATCTCGATGAGCTCGGTCATCAGCGTGCCCTCGCAGCCTTGGCCTCCAGCCGGCGGACCAGCAGGCCCAGCGGCAGCGTGATGATCAGATAGCAGAAGCCCGCGGTCACCAGCGGGGTCAGGTTGGACTCGGTGTTGGCCAGGTCCCGGCCGAACCCGGTGAGCTCGAAATCGCCCGCCGACGTACCGATGATGAACACCAGGGACGAGTCCTTGACCAGCAGGATCAGGTCGTTGGCCAGCGGCGGCAGCACGATCCGGAACGCCTGCGGCAGCACGATCTTGCGGGTCGCGAGACCGAGCGGCATGCCGAGCGACCGGGCCGCCTCGAGCTGGCCCTTGGGGACCGCCTGGATGCCGGCCCGGATCACCTCGGCCATGTACGCCGCGGACACGATCCCGAGCGCGGACCAGACCGTGCCGTACGGATCGAACGGGATCACCAGGTTCGCGAACGCCAACGGCAGCAGGCTGAACGCGACGAACACCACGATCGCGGGCAGGCCGCGGAAGAACTCGATGTAGACCGTGGCGATCCACCGGTACGGGCCGACCGAGCTGAGCCGCATCAGGGCGAGCAGGGTGCCGCCGAGCAACCCGATGACGAAGGCACCGATCGTGTACTCGATCGTCTTCAGGAAGGCGGTCGGCAGCCCGCTCTCGAACGCCGACTTGATCAGCGACGGCTTGAAGAAGACGGTGGCGATCTGGCCCCAGTCCGCGGTGAACGCGGCGACCAGGACGATGACGACGAGGATCGCGTACTGGATCGCCCGCGACCGCTGAGACCGTTGCCGCGGGCTCAGCCCCGTGCGTGGTTCGGCGTCGCGCGGCTCGACGTTCGCGCTACTCACTTCTTCGGCTCAATCCCGAACCACTTCTTGTAGATCGTGTTGTAGGTCCCGTCCGACTTGGCCTTGGTCAGCAGTTCGTTGAACTTGCTGATCAGCTTCTCGCCGCTCGGGTCGCCCTTCTTCGCCGCGAAGCCGTACTTCTCACCGGTGTCGAACTCGGTCGCCACCTCGGTGTCGGGGTTGGCGGTGACGAAGTTGTACAGCGCACCGTTGTCGTTGATCGCGGCATCGACCCGGCCGGACTTCACACTGTTGGTCTGCAGCGCGAGGTCGTTGAACACGACGACCTCGAAGCCGTCCTTCTTGGCCGCCGCGGTCGCGTAGTCCTTCCCGGTGGTGTCGGCCTGCACGCCGACCTTCTTGCCCTTGAGGTCCGCGAGCGACTTGTACGGCGCGCCCTTCTTCACCAGCAGCACCTGGGAGGCGTCCATGTACGGCTCGCTGATCGCGATGGCGGCCTGGCGGCTCGGGGTGATCGTCATCGCGCCCATCCCCATGTCGCACTTCTTCGCCTGGTACGCCGCGCCGGAGGTGACCTGCGCCCACTCGATGCTGATCACTTCCTGCTCCACGCCGAGATCCTTGGCGAGCAGGTCGAGCAGGTCGACGTCGAAGCCGACGACCTTCGCGCCTTCCTTGTACTCGAAGGGCTTGTACGACAGGTGCGTGCAGGTGGTCAGCTTGCCGGGGTGGACCAGCGTGATTCCGTCGAGCTTGGCCGCGTCCCCGCCGGAGCCGTTGTCCTTCCCGCAGGCCGACACGGTGAGCGCCAGGACGGCGACCGCTACGGCGGCGAGCTTGGCTCGGCTCGGGCGGGCAGTTGTATGGGTGATCATGCAGGGCTCCTCGACTTCTCGTTCCGGAACGCCGTCCCGATCGGTGCCGGGCCGGTTGCCCGCATCCTGACACAGCAGGCAGCAGACTGGCGGCGACTAATGCCCGAAGAGACTCGATCGTCACCGTCGAGGCGTGTCGGCGGTGGCTGTGGGGGGCCTCACAGACCAGACCAGTGAGCCATGTGGTTCAATTTGAGGGAACGGGTGACCCCCGAGTGGCAATGGCGGTGCTCGACGCACCCGAGTCTCACCGCCCAGGCCGTTTTCGCTTTCTGTAGACAATCTGTTCCGAAGGGTCACCATGGTTGCCGAACCATTTCCGTCCGATTCCGCCGATACCTACGCCGGGGACCCGGTCTTCGACCTGCACCGCGGCGGCAAGATCGAGGTGACGTCCTCGGTCAAGGTCGCCGACGCCGACGATCTCTCGAAGGCCTACACGCCCGGCGTCGCCCGGGTCTGTACCGCGATCGCCGAGGACCCGTCGCTGGTCCGCCGGTACACCTGGAAGTCGAACGTGGTCGCGGTGGTCACCGACGGCACCGCAGTACTGGGCCTCGGTGACATCGGGCCGGACGCGTCGCTGCCGGTGATGGAGGGCAAAGCCCTGCTGTTCAAGGAGTTCGGTGGCGTCGACTCCGTGCCGATCGCGCTGGACTGCACCGACGTGGACGAGTTCGTCGAGACCGTCGTACGGATGGCGCCGTCGTTCGGTGGCATCAACCTGGAGGACATCTCGGCACCGCGCTGCTTCGAGATCGAGCGCCGGCTGAAGGAACGGCTGGACATCCCGGTCTTCCACGACGACCAGCACGGTACGGCGGTCGTCGTACTGGCCGCTCTTCGCAATGCGCTGCGGTTGACCGGCAAGTCGATCTCCGACATCCGCGTGGTGATCTCCGGCGCGGGTGCTGCCGGTGTCGCCTGTGCGCGGATCCTGTTGCAGGCCGGCGTCAGCGATCTGGCCGTGGTCGACAGCAAGGGCGTGCTGTCGCAGGATCGCGCGGACCTCAACCCGGTCAAGCTTTCGCTCGCCAAGGACACGGGTGTGCCGTCGGGTCGCCTGGTGGACGCCCTGGACGGCGCCGATGTCTTCCTCGGCGTCTCCGGCGGCACGGTTCCGGAGGAGGCGATCGCCCGGATGGCGCCCGGAGCGATGATCTTCGCCCTGGCGAACCCGAACCCGGAGGTCCACCCGGACATCGCCCACCGGTACGCCGCGGTGGTCGCGACCGGACGCTCCGACTTCCCCAACCAGATCAACAACGTGCTCGCGTTCCCCGGCATCTTCCGCGGCGCCTTCGACGTCAACGCCTCCCGCATCACCGAAGGCATGAAACTCGCCGCCGCCGACGCCCTCGCGAACCTGATCTCCCCCGAGGACCTCGCAGCCGACTACATCATCCCTTCCCCCTTCGACCCCCGAGTCGCCCCCGCGGTAGCCAAAGCAGTAGCCGCAGCCGCCGACACCGACAACGTCTCCCGCCCCTGAGTCAGCCCCACCCCGCACCTCCGGGCGGTGATGTCTGTTACTGACCGGTTGTGCTTCGGGATCTAGGGTGAGTTCATGCTTGCTGCTTATGCCGCCAGGTTCGATGCCGACGATCCGGTCTCCGCGCTGGAGGTGGGGGAGCGGCCCGCGCCGGAGGCTCCCGACGGGTGGGTGACGGTCGATGTGAAGGCGTCGGCGTTGAACCATCACGACCTGTGGTCGTTGAAGGGCGTCGGCCTCACCGAGAAGAACCTGCCGATGATTCTCGGCTGCGACGCCGCCGGGACCGACCCGGACGGCAACGAGGTCGTCGTGCACGCCGTCATCTCGGACCCCTCGTGGCAGGGTGACGAGACGCTCGACCCGAAGCGGTCGCTGCTGAGCGAGCGGTACCAGGGGACGCTGGCCGAGCAAGTCGTCGTACCGGCGCGCAACGTCGTACCGAAGCCGGCCGGGTTGAGTTTCGAGCAGGCGGCTTGTCTGCCGACGGCGTGGCTCACGGCGTACCGGATGCTCTTCACCCAGTCGAACCTGAAGCCGGGCGACACCGTCCTCGTGCAAGGGGCCGGCGGTGGCGTCGCGAGCTCGCTGATCACGTTGGCGCGCGCGGCCGGCATTCGGGTCTGGGCGACCAGCCGGGACGAGGGCAAGCGGGCGAAGGCGCTGGAGATCGGGGCGCACGACGTGTTCGAGTCCGGCGCGCGGTTGCCGGAGCGGGTCGACGCGGTGATGGAGACCGTCGGGCAGGCCACCTGGTCGCATTCGCTGAAGTCGCTGAAGCAGGGCGGCACGGTGGTCATCTCGGGTGCGACCAGCGGGCAGGCGCCGAAGTCGGCCGAGCTGAACCGGATCTTCTTCCTGCAGTTGCGGGTGCAGGGTTCGACGATGGGCACCCGGACCGAACTGAGCGAGCTCGTCCAGTTCATGGCGAACGCGGGGATCGAGCCGCACATCGACAGCACCTTCGCGCTGGCCGACGCCCGCAAGGGCTTCGCGAAGATGAACGAGGGCGACGTCTTCGGCAAGATCGTCTTCACGGTCTGATCGAGTCGTCCGATGGAGCCGGTGATCCGCCAGGCGACGGCGGCCGATGCCGAGGCCGCCGCGTGGTGCCATCTGCTGTGCTGGCGTGAGGCGTACGCCGGTCTGGTGGAACCCGCGCTGCTGCTGGAGCGCACGAGCGACCTCGTACGGCGTACGGAACGCTGGACCCGCCACCTCGACGGCGGCCTGGTCCGCTGGATCGCGCTGAACCCCGACCCGGACGCGGCACTGGAGGATCGGGTGATCGGGTTCTCCTCGCCCGGTCCGGCCCGGGACGAGGATGCGCCGACGCCACTGGAACTGCACGCGATCTACGCCCGGCAGAAGTGGTGGGGCAGCGGGCTCGGAGCCCGGCTGCTGGAAGTTGCCATTGGCAAGGAGGCGGCCAGCCTGTGGGTGTTCGAGGGCAATCAGCGAGCGGTGCGGTTCTACGCCCGGCACGGATTCGTCGCGGACGGCGCGCGCTCGGACGACCCGTTCTTCGGGCTCACCGAGATCCGGATGGTCCGCCCGGCGCAGTGATTTGTGACGCCCGCGGCGTACGACGTTTCATGGCTGAAACATTGCCGTCGCCGTGAGGCAACGAGGCTGGCGCACGCTTGGTGTCACCGCGGGAAACCCCCGCGGGTTCGATCCGCCCGATCGATGATGCGAGCAGGAGTGCCCATGAGGCCGACCTTGACGGTGATCGCCGACCCCGCCGACCGCTGGATGATGAAGGCTGCGTGCGTCGGCCAGGCGCCGGCGTACGACGAGAGCGCCAGCCAGTGGGAGCAGCGCAAGGCCCAGGCCGTCTGCCTCACCTCGTGCCCGGTACTGGACGAGTGCCGCGAGTGGGCGCGGCGGACCAAGTTCACCGGCACCGCCGCGGGCGAGAAGTTCCTGTACGGGCGTCGCCGCGGCCGCCCCGGTCCCGCCGAGCGCCGCCGTACGCCGGTCGTCGCAGAGGAGCAGCAGGCGAGCTAGACGCCGACCAGCTCGTCGGTGCGTTCCTCCGCGGGCTTGCTGGTACGCCGGAAGGGGGCAGTGATGGTCGGGACCAGTTGGTGCCGGTTCCTGACCATCACGACGACCGTCAGCGCCAGGTAGACGCCGCTGATGACGTAGCGACCGGTCTGACCCGGTACTGCGAACTGCACGGCGAACAGGCCCAGTAGCGTCCAGGCAGCCCACCGGGGGAAGCGCAGCGTCAGCAGGATCGCTATGCCGAGCAGGGTTTGCGTAGCGGTCAGGAGGAACTCCTCCACCTGCCGGCCGTCCAGTGCGAGTGCAGCACCTCCACCGCCGATGCCGTACGCGATCGGGAGGCTGCCGATGAGCAGCGTCCACTGGTTCACCTTGGCTGAGATCAGCAGACCGAGTGCGGCGCCGCCCTTGCCACGCCAGGCGAACAGCAGCGCGACGATGAACTCGGGAGCTTCCGAAGCCAGCGGAGCCAGCCACTGCACCAGTAGGAACTGATCGATCCCGAGAGCCTGACCGCCCTCGACCAGCGAGTTGGCGAAGGGCTCTGCCGACACCAGGATCACCGCGGCCGCCAGCAGGAACATCGCGATCACAGTGACCCGGCGCTGCGTGGTCGGCAGGCTTCCGATGCGCTTCGCCGGGCCCACGAGCTCCGGCTCCTCGTCGTGGCCGGACGAGGCGGCGCGGTAGAGGTAGTACGCGAAGAAGGCGAGCAGTGCGATACCCAGGACCAGGTGGATCTGGCCGGTGACCGGGATGATGAACGCGACCACGCCGGCCACGGCGAGGAAACCGAGCTCGCGGCGGTAGCCGGAGTCGAGCACGAGTGCCTGCACAGAACGCCCGCTTCGGCGACTGGCGACGTACAGACTGACCAGCACGACGCTGGACCAGCCGAGGCCGAGCAGGAGCCGGTTGGACCCGGTCATGTTGGCCGCGGCGTACTGCACGAACTCCGGCTTGCTGCCGGCGGTATGGGCGAAGTACAGGTCGACCGCGTACTCAGGGAGCACGGCGATCACGGCCAGCAGGGCGATGGCCAGGCCGCCGGAGATGTCGACCTCGGCAGCCTCCGCCGCCCAGGCCAGCACGAACGACGCCGCGACGACACCGAGGCCGAACACCACGATCGCCAGCGGGGCCCACGGATGCACGCCGGTGACCCGGAGTGCGACCGCGGGAACCGCTGCGATCAGGAGGAAGAGCACGGGGCGGATGGCGCGGAACATACTTCTAGCCTGCCACCGTTTTAACACTTTCGCAATTGCGAAAGTATGAGACCGTCCTCACCACCGGCCTGCCGTACTGCGAACGGCCTCCGCGGGGGCGACAATGACTCCGCCATGACCACCACCCCGCCCGAGCCGGCTCCGTCCGAACCCACCAGGGCCCAGCTCGAATCCGCCGCCGGGACCTTCGCAATGCTGTCCGCCCCAGTGCGGCTGCACCTGGTGTCGCTGGCAGCCCAAGGCGAGTACGACGTGGGCACGCTCGCCGAACGAGCCGGAGTGAGCATCGCCACCGCCAGCCAGCACCTCGGCAAACTCCGCCTGGCCGGCATCATCACCGCCCGGCGCGACGGCCGCCGCCACATCTACACCGTCGACGACCCCCACGTGCTGAACCTCGTCGACCAGATCTTCGAACACATCGCCCCCGACGGCACCCTCGCCCCCGACCCGCCGCTTAGACGCCGTCCGCCTCATACGGACTGAGGTCGTCTGACCCACGCCGCCGCCTGCGGGCGCTCCTGCGTCGCGTCCTTCGGCGTCTGGCTCCCGCCCACCCGGGTCGCGGGCTCCTGCGTCGCCTGCTCGGTGCGTGCGTGGTGCGGCTTGCGTGCGGGGTGCAGGTTGCTGGTGGTGGAAGTCCTGGGGTTCCAGCTGTTGGAGCCGCGCACCTGATCGGTCCGTCGTGCTGGCCGGCGTCTTGGCAGCAGAGTTGGTCGGTGCTACCAAGCAGGGTCAGGGAGGTGGCGCCGGTCTGTCCGAGTGGCTCGATCATTGCTGGCTCATGGAATTGTGAAGATCAAACTGAACGCGGATTTGTCGGCCTGTCCGATCCGTCGGACATGTGTACGGCCTTCGATCTCTCGGCGCCTCGGTAGTCAGCAACCCCAGCCCGGCGCCAATCTGAGCGCGCGACGGAGGAGCGCGCGACCCGGGGGTGGGTGGGAGCCAGACGCCGGAGGACGCGACGCAGGAGCGCCCGTAGGCGGCGGCGTGGGTTCGCCTCACCTACAGGATGTGGCGGAGGTAGCGTTCGGGGGCTTCGAGGTAGGCCTGCCAGTTCTGGACGATCTCCAGGTCGCGCCAGGATTTTTCGCGGATCCCCCAGTCGCCGATTTCCAGGATGGTGGCTCCTGGCAACGAGCAGACGATGGGGGAGTGGGTGGCGCAGATGACTTGGGCGCCGCCGGTGGCGAGTTCGTTCAGTACGCCGACCAGGGCGAGGCTGGAGGAGAAGGACAGCGCCGACTCCGGTTCGTCCAGGCAGTAGAGGCCGGGGCTGTCGAAGCGGCTGCGGAGTACTTCGAGGAAGCCTTCGCCGTGGCTCAGTTCGTGGAAGCGCGGATCCTCGCGGTACGGGCTCGGGTTCTGCTCGAGGTACGTGTAGTAGCCGTGCATGGTTTCGGCGCGGAGGAAGAATCCCCAGTGTGGGGCACCGGCGCCGCGGGTCAGGACGAGGTCGCGCGGCAACGGCGACTCAGAAGCCCGGGTGGTCAGGCGGGCGCCGGTGGAGCCGCCCTCGGGTGACATGCCGAAGGCGATCGCGATGGCTTCGACGAGAGTGCATTTGCCGGCGCCGTTCTCGCCGATGAGGAACGTGACGCCCGGCGGTAGGTTAAGGCCCGTGGTCAGGATCTGACGGACCGCGGGGATGCTGTGGGGCCAAGACCCGGAGACGATCGTGCCCTCCGCCGCGGCAACCCGGCGTACGGGGTGAGCGGCGAAGGGCATCCAGTCAGGCTAGGTCAGAAGAGGCTCAGCCTGCGCACCACGTGGCGCCCGCGCGAAACCCAACCAGGCACCAGTTGAGCGCGCGACGCGGGGTGGGCGGGAGCCAGGCGCCGGAGGACGCGACGCAGGTGCGCCCGTAGGCGGCGGGGTGGGATCGACCGCCGCCGTACGAGCTAGTCGTCCTCGTCGTCCAGGCGGGCGAGCCAAGTGGCGAAGCGTTCTATGGGGGTTTCGAATTCGGGGTTCAGGTCGACGAACTCGCGCAGGCGTTCGGCGAGCCAGGCCAGCGTGACGTCTTCCTCGCCACGCCGGCCTTCGAGTTCCTCGATTCCTCGGTCGGTGAAGTACACGTCAGGCGAACGCCTGCTTCATCAGGGTCGCCGCCTCGGTGACGTGGACGCTGTGCGAGCCGACCGAGGTGGCGGACATGGCCGGCCGGGAGACCCGGTAGAACGGCTTGCCGCCGAGGTGCTCGGTCAGGTTCAGCGCCATGAACGGCCACGGGCCCTGGTTGGCGGGCTCGTCCTGGACCCAGCGGATCTCCTGCAGGTTCGGGTACTTCGCCAGCTCGGCCTTGATCTCCTCGGCCGGCAGTGGGTAGAGCTGCTCGACCCGGACGAGCGCGGTGACGATCTTGTCCGCCTCCGCCTTCTTCCGCTCGGCCTGGAGGTCGTAGAAGATCCGGCCGGACGTGAGGATCACGCGCTCGACAGCGGCCGCGTTCTGCTCGGCCTCCTGGTCGCCCAGGACCGGCTTGAAGGTGCCGCTGGTGAGCTCCTCCGGCTGCGACACCGCTGCCTTCAGCCGGAGCAGCTGCTTCGGCGTGAAGACGATCAGCGGGTTGTGCTCCTCCTGCAGCGTGTGCCGCCGCAGCAGGTGGAAGTACGACGCCGGCGTGGACGGCTGCGCCACGGTCATCGCGTTCTCCGCGCACAGCGCCATGAACCGCTCGATCCGCGCGGACGAGTGGTCCGGCCCCTGGCCTTCGTACCCGTGCGGCAGCAGCAGTACGACGCCCGACTTCTGGCCCCACTTCGCTTCACCGGCCGAGATGTACTCGTCGATGATCGACTGGGCGCCGTTGACGAAGTCACCGAACTGCGCCTCCCACAACACGAGCGCGTCCGGCCGCGCCACGGAGTACCCGTACTCGAAGCCGAGTGCGGCGTACTCGCTCAGCAGCGAGTCGTAGACGTAGAAGTTCGCCTGGTTCTCGTCGAGGTTCTGCAGCGGGACGTAGTCCTGCCCGTTGACCCGGTCGATGATCGCGGCGAACCGCTGCACGAAGGTGCCCCGGCGGCTGTCCTGGCCCGCGAGCCGGACCGGACGCCCGGCCAGCAGCAGCGAGCCGAAGGCGGTGATCTCCGCGCTGGCCCAGTCCACCGGCCCCTGGGTGATCGCGGCGGCCCGGCGTTGCAGCTGCGGCATCACCTTCGGGTGAGCGGTGAAGCCCTCCGGCAGGGTCGTGTACGCGTCGGCGATCTTCTTCAGTACTTCGGGCGTGGTGGCCGTCGCGTCCGGGCCCTCCGGCTTGTCCGGGTAGACCGGGACCGTCACGTACGGCGCCGGCGTGTCCGGCTGGCTCTTCGCCTCGCGCACCTCGGTGAACACCCGCTCCAGCCGCTGCTGGAAGTCGCGCATCGCCTGCTCGGCCTCTTCGACCGTGATGTCGCCACGGCCGATCAGGGCCTCGGTGTAGAGCTTGCGGACGGACCGCTTCTGCTCGATCAGGTCGTACATCAGCGGCTGCGTGAACGACGGGTCGTCGCCCTCGTTGTGACCGCGGCGGCGGTAGCAGACCAGGTCGATCACGACGTCCTTGTTGAACGCCTGGCGGTACTCGAAGGCGAGGTCCGCGACCCGGATGCAGGCCTCGGGGTCGTCGCCGTTCACGTGGAAGATCGGCGCCTGCACCATCCGGGCGACGTCGGTGCAGTACATCGACGAGCGCGACGAGGCCGGGGAGGTGGTGAAGCCGACCTGGTTGTTGACGATCACGTGGATCGTGCCGCCGGTGCGGTAGCCGCGCAGCTGGGACAGGTTCAGCGTCTCGGCGACCACACCCTGGCCGGCGAAGGCAGCGTCACCGTGCACGAGCAGCGGCAGCACCGGGAACGCGGCACCCTGGTCGAGGATGTCCTGCTTGGCCCGGACGATGCCCTCGAGCACCGGGTCGACGGTCTCCAGGTGGGACGGGTTCGCCGCCACCGACACCTTGATCTTGTCGCCGAACTCGGAGACGAACTCGCCCTCGGCGCCCAGGTGGTACTTCACGTCACCGGAACCCTGGACCGTGCGCGGGTCGATGTTGCCGTCGAACTCGCGGAAGATCTGGCTGTACGACTTGCCGACGATGTTCGCCAGCACGTTCAGGCGGCCGCGGTGGGCCATGCCGATCGTGACCTCGTCCAGTCCGGCGCCGGCGGCCTCTTCGCAGAGCTCGTCGAGCAGCGGGATGGTGGTCTCGCCGCCCTCGAGCGAGAACCGCTTCTGGCCGACGTACTTGGTCTGCAGGAAGGTCTCGAACGCCTCGGCCTCGTTCAGCTTGGCCAGGATCCGCAACTGCTCCTCGCGCGGCGGCTTGGTGTGCGGCCGCTCGATCCGCTCCTGCAGCCACTTGCGCTGCTCGGGGTCCTGGATGTGCATGTACTCGATGCCGACGGTCCGGCAGTACGAGTCGCGCAGGATGCCGAGGATGTCGCGCAGCTTCATGAACCGGCGGTCGCTCTGCGCCCCGAAGGAGCCGGTGGCGAACTCGCGGTCGAGGTCCCACAGGGTCAGGCCGTGGGTGGCGACGTCCAGGTCGGGGTGACTGCGCTGCTTGTACTCCAGCGGGTCGGTGTCGGCCATGATGTGGCCGCGCACCCGGTAGGCGTGGATCAGCTCGAGGATGCGGGCCTGCTTGCTGATGTCCTCCTCGTGGCTGTGCGGGAGGTCGGCGGCCCAGCGGATCGGCTCGTACGGGATCCGCAGGCTCTGGAAGATCTCGTCGTAGAAACCCTCCTCGCCGAGCAGCAGCTTGTGCAGCCGGCGCAGGAACTCACCGGACTGGGCGCCCTGGATGATGCGGTGGTCGTACGTCGAGGTCAGCGTCATCACCTTGCTGACCGCGAGCTTGGCCATCGTCTCCTCGGCCGCGCCCTGGTACGCCGACGGGTAGTCCATCGCGCCGACGCCGATGATGCAGCCCTGGCCGGCCATCAGCCGCGGTACCGAGTGCTGGGTGCCGATCGTGCCGGGGTTGGTCAGGCTGATCGTGGTGCCCTGGAAGTCGGGCAGCGCGAGCTTGTTGTCCCGGGCCCGCCGGACGATGTCCTCGTAGGCCATCCAGAACTCGGCGAACGTCATCGACTCGGCGGCCTTGATCGACGGCACCAGCAGCTGCCGGGTGCCGTCGGGCTTCTGCATGTCGATCGCGAGGCCGAGATTGATGTGCTGCGGCTGGACCAGGGTCGGCTTGCCGTCGGTCTCGTCGTACGACGCGTTCATCTCCGGCAGCGTCTTGAGCGCCTTCACCAGAGCCCAGCCGACCAGGTGGGTGAACGAGATCTTGCCACCGCGGGCGCGCCGCAGGTGGTTGTTGATGACGATCCGGTTGTCGATCAGCAGCTTGACCGGGACCTCCCGCACGCTGGTCGCGGTGGGGACATGGAGGCTGGCCTCCATGTTCTGCGCCGTCCGCGCGGGCGCGCCGCGCAGGATCTTCCGCTCCGAGTCCGCGCTGGTCTCGGGGGCGGGCTTGGGCTGGGCGCTGGGCGGCTGGTTCACCGTGCCTCCGGTCGGAGCGCCGCTCGCGGCAGGCGCGGCTTTGGCTGTCGATGCTGCTGGCTGTGCTGCGGACGCCGGTGCCGGGCTCGGTGCCGCCGGTGTGGCGGCGGCCGGGGCCGGGGCGGCGGGGGCGGGAGCGGCAGCGGCTGCCTGGGCGGCCGGCTGGCTGGAGGACGGCGCGGCAGCGGCGGTTCCCCGGCTGGGCGCCTCCGGCGTCTTGTTGTCTGACACGGCGTCGGGACGGGGAGCGTCGGCCGGGCCGGTCTTCACCGGCTTCGCGTCACCCGTGCTGTCCCCCTTGAAGCTGTCGCTCTCGAAGTACGCCGACCAGGCCTGGTCCACCGACTTCGGATCCTGGAGGTACTTCTCGTACATCTCGTCGACCAGCCATTCGTTCGCTCCGAAGGCTGCAAGGGGGTTCGTTTCTGATGGCTCGGTGGCCACTTGGCAGTTCGCCTCTTCCGATCGGGTCAGATACCGCTGTTATGACTACGGGTGTTATGGGGTTGGTTCCCGAGCCAAGGCTAATAGCTGCCGCAACTGTTGCGCAGCCCGGGATCACCGGACCAGTCGATCAAGTGGTTGGCGCGCCAGGACTTGATCGATCGACCGCTGGAACACCTTCTGTCGTGGTGTTTCAGGCCGGCCCCGATCGGATCGGCCGCGGGTGCCCGGATCGGGTCCGGTGTGGACTGCCGGAGCCGTTGCAGCACTGGAGTTCCGGCGCTGTCGGCAACTACTCGGAAGGCTCCGGCTGAGCGTACTTGGCCACTGTATGCACACGAACTCTCGCGGACTGTCAGCTACCGAAGGGCTCCGAGGTGTGGTCAACGTCACTCACTGGATCAGTCCAGTTCTCACCGATTGGCCAGGCGCCGGACCAGCTTCAGCCCTGACCAGGTGGCATCGATCGCACACACCTTCACGTCCACCACGCCCAGCGGCAGCGCCAGCTCGCGGACCCCGTTCTCGTCCAGATCCGTCGGTACGCCGGACGCCCGCTTCGGCCAGGCGACCCAGATCATCCCGGCGGTCGTCGTCCTCGGCAACAGCACCGGCAACCGCTTGGCCAGCCGGGCCCGATCCGGGCAGAACGCCAGGATCAGGTCGTACTGCGCCGGCGCGCGCCCGAGCCGCTCGAGCGGGACGACCTCGCTGGGCAGCCCTTCGATCACGAACCCGGCCGGCGCGTTGTCCAGCGCAACGGCGTACCCGGGTTTGATCCCGAGCTTCGCGGCGAGCGGCTTCCCGGAGTACCCAACGGTCGTCATGCCCCAAGTGTCGCCCCGGCCGCCCGCCTGCCCCTGCTTCCGCCGATCGACGCGGCGCCACACCACCCTCGCTCTTCCTTCCTTTGCTCCACCGATCCACGCGGCGGCATGCCGCCGCCCTCGCTCTTCCTTCCTTTGCTTCACCGATGCGCGCGGCGGCATGCCGCCTCCCTCGCTTTCCTTTCTTTTGCGTTTTCCTGAGGCGTGCGGCGGCATACTGTGCGGATGGCGTTGACGGACGAGGCGATCGTCAAGATCAAAGAGATGATCACCTCGGGGGAGTTGGGGCCGGGCGACCGGCTGCCGAAAGAGGCGGACCTGGCGGCCCGGCTCGGGCTGTCCCGCAACTCGCTGCGGGAAGCGGTGAAGGCGCTGACGCTGGTCAACGTGCTCGACGTACGGCACGGCGACGGCACCTTCGTCACCAGTCTCGACTCCGCCCACCTGCTCGACGCGCTCAGCTTCATGGTCGACCTGCACCGCGACGACTCGGTCCTGCAGTTCTTCGAGGTACGCCGCCTGCTGGAACCCGGCGTCGCCGCGCTCGCGGCCACCCGGATCAGCAAGGAGCAACTCGAGGACCTCCGGAACCTGACCGACGGCCTCACGCCGTCGTCCGGGGTCGACGAACTCGTCACCAACGACCTGAAGTTCCACCGGTTGATCGCCGAGGCGACCGGCAACGCGGTCGTCTGCTCGCTCCTGGACGGCATCTCCGGCGCCACCCAGCGGGCCCGGATCTGGCGCGGCGTCACCCAGGCCGGCGCCGTCGAGCGCACCCTGGCCGAGCACACCGCCATCCTCGACGCGATCGAACTCGGCGACGCCGACGCCGCCCGCGCCTGGATGACCGCCCACATCGCCGGCATCGAAACCTGGCTCCGCAAGGCACCCTGAATATCAGGTTGAACGCCCGCAGGTGGTGCCTCTAACCTTGAACTCGTCACATTGCCCACGACAGGGGTGCGGGTTGTCGAACTGAGATCTCTCTTCAGCAGCGGTTGATCGCCACCGATCGGTGCGCGGTCTCGTTCGAGATCTCGGAGTACAACCTGATGTCTTCCTATTCCCTGACGTGTACTGACCTCTTCTTCGCTTGGCCGGACGGCGACGTGCTGTTCGACGGCCTGAGCTTCGTCGCCGGACCCGTCCGGTCGGGGCTGGTCGGCCGCAACGGCGCCGGCAAGTCCACCCTGCTCCGGCTGATCGCCGGGCGGCTGAATCCGCAGCGCGGTTCGATCCGGGTCAGCGGCGAACTCGGCTACCTGCCGCAAGATTTGACCCTGGACGTCCGGCTGACCGTCGACCAGGCCCTCGGCATCGCCGGGATCCGGCAGGCGATCACCGCGATCGAGGCGGGCGACGCGTCCGAGCAGAACTTCGCGATCGTCGGCGACGGCTGGGACGTGGAGGAGCGCGCGCTCGCGTTGCTCGGCAAGCTCGGGCTCGGCTCGATCGGCCTCGACCGCAACGTCGGCGAACTGTCCGGCGGCGAGACCATCCTGCTCGGGCTGGCCGGCGAGTTGCTCAAGCGACCCGACGTACTGCTCCTCGACGAGCCGACGAACAACCTGGACCTGCGCGCCCGCAGGCACCTGTACGACGCGGTCGACACCTTCCGCGGTGCGTTGCTCGTGGTGAGCCACGACCGGGAGTTGCTGGACCGGGTGGACCAGATCGGTGACCTGCGCAGGGGTGATCTGACCTGGTACGGCGGCAACCTCACGGCGTACGAGGAAGCCGTCGCGGTCGAGCAGGAGGCGGCCGAACGGATGGTCCGGAGCGCGGAGGCCGACCTGCGCAAGCAGAAGCGCGAGTTGATCGAGGCGCGGATGAAGATGGACCGGCGTCGTGCGGCCGGACAGCGGGCGTTCGAAGCCGGTGGCATCCCGAAGATCGTCGCCGGTGGGTTGAAGCGATCCGCTCAGGTGTCGGCGGGCAAGCATCTCGGCATGCACACCGACCGGCTCGACGCCGCGCAGGACGCACTGAACGAAGCGGAGGAGAAGGTCCACGACGACGACAAGATCCGCGTCGACCTGCCGAAGACGTCTGTCCCGGCCGGGCGGATCGTGCTGGAGCTGGACGACTACGTACTACGGACGGGGCTCCAGGCCTCGCTGGAGATCCGTGGGCCGGAGCGGATCGCGCTGGTCGGGCCGAACGGCGCCGGCAAGAGCACGCTGCTGCACGCGATCGTTGCCGACGGCAAGCCTTTGGTTCCTTATCGTCTGTTGCCGCAACGCCTCGATCTCCTGCAGGACGAGCTCTCCGTGGTGGAGAACCTGGCTCTGCTGGCCCCGACCGTGGAGAACCAGGAACGTCGCTCTCGGCTGGCCCGCTTCCTCTTCCGTGGCAGGGCCGCCGACCAGCCGGTCAGCACCCTGTCCGGCGGCGAACGCTTCCGCGCAACGCTCGCCGCACTGCTGCTCGCAGAGCCGCCACCGCAGCTCCTGATGCTCGACGAACCCACCAACAACCTCGACCTGGCCAGCGTCGCCCAGCTCACCGACGCCCTGGCCTCATACCAAGGCGCCCTCGTGGTCGCCAGCCACGACGTTCCCTTCCTCCGCAGTATCGGCATCACCCGCTGGATCGAACTCGACCGCAACACCCTGACCGACATCGACCCCCTCTGACCCGTACGGCGCTCGTGCGGGATCACTCCCCGTTGGTGGGTGCCCCATTGCCAGAGCAGTGGGGCAAGCCACGAACGGGGAGTCAGGCACACCGATCAGGCGAGCCTTCGACGGTGATCAGGCCGACGAGGGGGTCAGCCGGGGGTGGGGGCGTCTGATCGGAGGAGGTTGGCCGATTTGAGGTCGGTCCAGAGGGCGTCGGGGATCTCGATGCGGGACAGGGCCGCGTTCGTGTGGACCTCTTCGGCGGTGCGGCAGCCGACCGCGATACCGGCGACCGCGGGGTGGAAGAGGGGGAATTTCAGGGCGGCCGCAGGCAGCGTGACGCCGTGCGACTCGCACACGTCGGCAAGCTGATTCGCCTTGGAGACCAAGGAATCCGGCGCCGGAGCGTAGTTGAAGGTGGCGTCGGGCGCCGGTCGCGGCTGGGAGAGCAGGCCGGAGTTGAAGATGCCCACGGCAACGACCTGCACGTCGTTCTGCTCGCAGGCAGGCAACACGTCGTCGAGCCCGTCCGGGTCCAGCAGCGTGTAGCGGCCGGCCAGCATGATGACGTCGATGTCCACCTCGCGCACGAACCGGGTGAGCATCGCGGTCTGGTTCATCCCCGAACCGATCGCGCCGATCACGCCCTGGTCGCGCAGCTCGATCAGCGTCGGGAACGCCGTCGCGACAGCCTCTGAGTAGTGATCGTCCGGGTCGTGGACATAGACCACGTCGAGGCGATCGGTGCCGATTCGGCGCAGCGAGTCCTCGATGCTCTGCAGCACACCGTCGCGGCTGAAGTCCCAGCGCCGACGACGCTTCGAGACGACGGCGAAACCTTCGTCGTCGGGAGCCTCGGTCGAGGCGGAGTAGATGATCCGCCCGACCTTGGAGGACAGCACGTACTCCGAGCGCGGCTTCCCCGCCAAGCCCAGACCGAGCCGCTCCTCGGCCAGCCCGAGACCGTAGTGCGGCGCGGTGTCGAAGTACCGCCAGCCCTCGTCCCAGGCCGCCTGAACGGTCGCGACGGCCTCGTCGTCGGCGACCGGTGTGAACAGACCGGCCAGCGGCGCGCCACCCAGCCCGATCCGCGCATCAGCAGGGAAGAGTTTCATGACCGTGCCGCCGGAAGCCGCAGATTCTGCATTCCGCCATCAACGGCGAGCGCAGTACCGGTGGTGGACCCGGACAGCGGCGACGCGAGATAAGCGATCGCCAGTGCGACCTCCTCGGCCGTGACCAGCCGGCCCATCGGCTGCCGGGCTTCCAAAGCGGCGCGTTCGGCCGCGGGGTCGGAGGCCACGTCGAGCAACCGACCGACCCAGGGAGTGTCCGCGGTGCCCGGATTCACGCAGTTGACCCGGATCCCCTCGCGAACGTGGTCGGCAGCCATGGCCATCGTCAGCGCAAGTACGGCGCCCTTGCTGGCGGAGTACAGCGCCCTGTTCGGCAGGCCGGCGACGGCGGCGATCGAGCACGTGTTGACGATCGCGGCGGCCTCCGAGCGGCGGAGGTACGGCAGCGTGGCACGGGTGACGCGCGCGATCCCGACCACGTTCACGTCGAGGACCCGATGCCATTCCTCGTCCTCGTTACCGGCCACCGTGCCCTGCGCGCCGATGCCCGCGTTGTTCACCAGGATGTCGATCCCGCCCAGCTTCAGGGCGGCCGCCGAGACCGCGTCGCGGACCGAGGCGTCGTCGCTGACGTCGGCGGCGATCCCGGCCAGCGGCGGTGACACGTCCGGCTTGAGATCGAACACGACCACCTCGGCGCCCCGGGCGGCCAGCAGCGTCGCCGTGGCCAGTCCGATTCCCGAGGCTCCTCCGGTGACCACTGCCTTCAGGCCGGCGAAATCCGTCACTTGGCGCTCTCCTTCTCGAGGTCGGTCCAGATCTTGCCATTCGGGTAGCGGAAGTCACAGAGCGTTTCCGCATCCAGTTCGGCGCTGAACCCCGGCCGCGTGGGTGCGACGTAGTGACCGTCCTTGATCACCACGGGGTCCAGGAAGTGCTCGTGCAGGTGGTCGACGTACTCGATCACGCGACTCTCGGTGCTGCCGCTGACCGCGACCAGGTCGAACATCGACAGGTGCTGGACCAGTTCGCACAGCCCGACCCCGCCGGCGTGCGGACACACCGGTACGCCGAACTTCGCCGCCAGCAGCAGGATCGCGATGTTCTCGTTCACCCCGGCGACCCGGGCCGAGTCGATCTGCACGAACGACAGCGATTCGGCCTGCAGCAGTTGCTTGAAGACGACCCGGTTCTGCACGTGCTCGCCGGTGGCGACCCGGACCGGCGCGATGGCCCGGGCGATCGCGGCGTGGCCGAGGATGTCGTCCGGACTGGTCGGCTCCTCGACCCACCACACGTCGTACGGGGTCAGCGCCTTGATCCAATCAATCGCGTCCGCGACGTCCCAGCGCTGGTTGGCGTCGATCGCGATCCGGATGTCCGGACCGACCGCCTCGCGGGCCAGCCGCAGCCGGCGGATGTCGTCGTCGAGGTCCGCGCCGACCTTGAGCTTGATCTGGGTGAACCCGTCGGCGACCGCCTCGTGGCAGAGCCGGACCAGCTTGGCGTCGTCGTACCCGAGCCAGCCCGGCGAGGTCGTGTACGCCGGATAACCCCGCTCCCGCAGCGCCTTCTCGCGCTCGGCCCGCCCCGGCACCGCGGCGTACAGGATCTCCAGCGCTTCTTCGCGGGTGAGGGCGTCGGTCAGGTAGCGGAAGTCGACCAGGTCGACGATCTGCTCGGGGCTGAGGTCGGACAGCAGCTTCCACAGCGGCACGCCGGCGCGCTTGGCGGCGAGATCCCAGACGGCGTTGACGACGGCGCCGATCGCCATGTGCATGACGCCCTTCTCGGGCCCGAGCCAGCGCAGTTGCGAGTCGTGCACGAGCGACTTCCAGAAGCCGCCGAGGTCGCCCAGGACGGCGTCGACGTCGAGCCCGACGATGTGGTCGCGGAGGGCCTCGATGGCCGCGGTCTGCACGTCGTTGCCGCGGCCGATGGTGAACGCGAAGCCGTGTCCCTCGAGACCGTCGCCGGTGTCCGTGCGCAGGATCAGGTACGCCGCGGAGTAGTCCGGGTCGGCGTTCATCGCGTCCGAGCCGTCGAGATCCAGCGAGGTGGGGAAGCGGACGTCGTACGTCTCGAACTCCGTGAAGCGTGGCATGGACACCCGTTCTGCCGTGATCCGACCTGACGGCAGGATCCTATAGGATATGTGCCAGCTTGCCCACCGGGGGACGACTAGAGTCGTCTTCGTGCCGGATGAAGAGGACCACGTACTACGGCTGGGCAGCCGGTCGTTCGGGCCGGGCGAGTTCGCCCTGATGGCGATCGTGAACCGGACGCCGGACTCGTTCTTCGACCGCGGCGCCACCTACGCCACCGAGGCGGCGTACGAGGCGATCGACCAGGCGGTCACCGAAGGCGCCGACCTGGTCGACATCGGCGGCGTCAAGGCCGGCTACGGCGAGCCCGTCTCCGAGGACGAGGAGCTCCGCCGGACGGTCGACTTCGTCGCGGGGATCCGGGAACGGCATCCCGGCCTGGTGATCAGCGTCGACACCTATCGCAGCGGTGTCGCCCGGCGGGTCGGCGCGGCCGGCGCGAACCTGATCAACGACACCTGGGCCGGCTCCGATCCCGCGATGCCGGCCGCCGCGGCCGAGGTCGGCGCCGGCCTGGTCTGCAGTCACGTCGGCGGGCTGACGCCGAGGACCGACCCGCACCGGATGGCGTACGACGATGTGGTCGCGGACGTGATCGCGACGACCACCCGGCTGGCCGAGCGGGCCGTCGCCGAAGGCGTCCGGCGCGACGGCATCCTGATCGACCCGACCCACGACTTCGGCAAGAACACCTGGCAGTCGCTCGAGCTGACCCGCCGGCTGGACGAGCTGACCGCGACCGGCTGGCCGGTACTGGTCGCCGTGTCCAACAAGGACTTCATCGGCGAGACACTCGACCTCCCGCCCGGCCGGCGCGGCAACGGCACGATCGCGGCACTGAGCGTGTCCGCCTGGCTGGGGGCCCGCGTCTTCCGTGTCCACGACGTGCCCGCCGCGCGGCAGGCACTCGACCTGATCGCCGTACTCCGGGGCTCGGCCGAGCCCGCCGGAACCCGAAGGAGCCTGGCCTGATGCATCGCCTGACCACTGCCGGGATCAGCGACGCCGAGATCATCCAGGCCTACCAGGTCGAGGACCGGTCGGTGCCGCATCTGCGCTGCAACTTCGTCACCAGCCTGGACGGCGCGGTCGAGATCGACGGCCAGTCCAAGTCGCTGACCAACCCCGAGGACAGCGAGTTGTTCGGCAAGCTGCGGATGCTCAGCGATGTCGTCCTGGCCGGCGCCGGCACGGTCCGGATCGAGGGGTACAACGGACTGCGGCTCGGCAGCGACCGGCGGGCCTGGCGGAAAGCCAACGGACTGGCGGAGAATCCGACGCTGGCGATCGTGTCGTCCCGGCTGGACCTCGACCCGATCAACAAGGTCTTCGCGGACGCGCCGGTCCGCCCGCTGGTGATCACTCACGCGGCCGCGCCGCCGGAGCGGGTGGAGGCCCTGGGCGAGGTAGCCGAGGTGCTGGTGTGTGGCGAGGCGGAGGTCGATCTACAGGCCGTGGTGTCGACGCTGGCCGAGCGGGGACTGCCGCAGATCCTCTGCGAGGGCGGTCCGCATCTGCTCGGCGCGCTGACCGAAGCGGACCTCGTGGACGAGATGGACCTTTCGCTGTCGCCGCTGCTGGTCGGCCCTGGTGCGGGGCGGATCACCGCGGGAGCGGTCGACACAGTGGCCCGGCGGTTCGTACTGCGGTCGGTGCTCGGTGCCGACGACGGCTCCCTGTTCCTGCGCTACCTGCGAGCGTCCTGACCGGCTCGACTACGGTTGACTCGTGCCTATCGTCAGTGCCGCTGTCTGTCCCCACCCGCCGCTGCTGGTTCCCGCAGTCGCCGGTGGCGCAGCAGCAGAGCTCGACGTACTGCGTGCCGCTTGCCTCGCCGCGATCGATCAGCTTGCCGACGCCGACTCCCTGCTGATCGTCGGCTCCGGCCCGACCACCGGTACGCAGTACGAGTCGTCGGCAGGTGGCAGCTTCGGCCCGTACGGCGCTCCGCAGGTGACCGTCGGCTCCGGCGACCCGGTGCTGCCGCTCTCGCTGACGACGGGCAGTTGGCTCCGCTCGCAAAGCAAGGCGGTCGGCCTGCCGACCCTCATGGTCACCGTCGCCACGGACGAGTCGGTCGAGGGGTGCCTGGCGCTGGGCCAAGAGCTTGCTGCAGGCAACGAGCGGAAAGCCTTGCTGGTGATGGGCGACGGATCGGCCCGCCGCAGCGAGCACTCACCGGTGCACCTCCACCCGCGCGCGGAGATCTTCGACAGTACGGTCGCGGCCGCGCTGGACCTCGCCGACACGGCCACCCTCGCCGCGCTCGACCCCGACCTCGCCGGCGAGCTCAAGGCCGCCGGCCGAGCGCCCTGGCAAGTTCTTGCGGGTGCAGCCCGTCCGGCCACCTTCACCGGCAACCTGCTGTACCACGCAGCGCCGTACGGCGTGGGCTACTTCGTCGCAGCCTGGTCTGCCTGATCCTCCACATGGACTTCGGGCCACCGGGACGCTGTCGCGGCCAGATCGGCATGCCCGGCCTCGACGAGCTGGTTGGCCAGCTCGACCCGCGCCGCTCGTACTGCGTCGGCCGCCTCCTCCGCGCTCGGATAAGGGCCCGACCAGTTGCACACGGCATCCCCGGCGAACCAGCCCGCGGCGGACCGGCGTACCTGGGAAGCCGCGAGCCGGTCCGCGGGCAAGGCGTCACCGCGCTCGGCAGCCAGCTGGACGACCGCGTCGACGGTGACGACCTCGGCGCTCAGATCGGTCAGCGGCCGGAGGTAGACGGCATCGGTGTAGACGAACTCGTACCCGGCCGGGGCGCGCTCGGCCAGCCAAGCGAGAGCCTCGAGTACTGCGGTCCGCAGCTGCTCGGAGTTCTCCGGGTCGGCGAGGGTGTGCACGCCGCACAGCCTGGTGTGGGTCGGGCGCAGTTCGTTCTGCCAGAGGCGGACCTGCAACTCCTCGCGGCCGGACAGCCGGCGGCCGAGGATCCGGGCCAGGCCGACCACGTCGAAGTTCAGCTCGTCCGGGGTGCGTCTGCGGCCCGGCTCGAACGGCTCGCCGGGCGGTGTCCCGTGCGTGGTCCACGGCCCGACGTGCCAGCGCTCCAACGTGGTCATGGGCCCCAACTTAGCTCCGCTCGGGCGCCGGTACGTCGAAGGTGGTGCTGAGGTCGGTCAGGATCGACCAGGCGCCCTGCAGGCCGACCGCGGTCATCCAGGTGATGTCCGGCACCTCGTGCACCTTCGGCGCCAGCGGCTTCCACAGCGGGTTCGCCTTGAACTGGTCGGCCGTCTTCTTGCTCAGCCCCTTCTCGTCGGCGTAGGTCGCGACGAAGATCGCGTCGGCGTCCGCGTCCTTGATCCGCTCGGCGCTGATCTCGGCCGCGAAGCCGTTCACGTCCTGCGACTTCGGCCGCTTCAGGCCGGCGTCCGTCAGCACGATCCCGGAGAAGCTGGCGTTCTGGTAGAGCCGGGTCGGCCCGTCGACGAACCGGACCACCGAGATCGTCGGGTTCTTCGCCTTCGCGTTGATCGCCGCACCGACAGCCTTGGCCGCGGTCTCGTACGACGTGAGCTCCTCGTTCGCCAGGTCCTCGGCGCCGAGTGCCTTCGCCTCCAGCCGGATGTTGTCCTTCCAGGTCGGCCCGGTGGTCTCGGTCATCACCGTCGGCGCGATCTTGCTCAGCTGCGGGTACAGCTTCTCGTGCCGCACCTTCGCGGTGATGATCAGATCCGGCTTGAGCGCGGCGATCTTCTCCAGGTTCGGCTCGGCCAGCGTGCCGACCGACTGCGCCTCCGCTCCGTACTTCGTGCGGTCGTCGCCGAGGTAGTCGGGCAGCTTCCCGTTGATGGTCCGGTAGTCGGTGAACCCGACCACCTGCGTGTGCAGGATCATCGTCGCGTCGACGAAGCTCGCGTCCAGCGCCACCACCCGCTTGGGCTTGGCCGGAATCTCGGTCTTGCCCATCGCGTGCTCGATCGTCCGCGGGAAGCCGGCGTTCGCGGACGCCTGCGCGGGATCCTCCTTCTTCTCCGACCCGCCACAGCCGGTCAGGGCCAACGCAACGGCAACAATCAACGTTCCAAGGCGGACGCGCACAGGTTCTCCCAGCATCGACAGCAGATCGCGAGCACCCTACTCCATGAAAGTTAGGCTGCCCTAACCTGACCCCTCGGTGGTCGGCCGGGAGGTAAGGGTCGCCTAAGGTTGGGCGGTATGTGGGCTGTGCGGCGGGTGTCGAGGCCGGTGGCGTTGATCCTGGTGGCGACCGTCGTGGTGCTGACTTTTGCGGCGAGTCTGGCGTTGGGTTCGCGCTGGCTGGGGCTGGGTGCGGTCGGGCACGCGTTGCTGTCGCCGGACGGGACCGACGCGGACGTGATCGTGCGGAGCCTGCGGTTGCCGCGCACCGTGGTCGCGCTGGTGATCGGGGTGTGCCTGGGCATCGCCGGCGCGTTGATGCAGGGGCACACCCGGAACGCGCTGGCCGAGCCGGGGATCTTCGGCGTGAGCGCGGGAGCCGCGTTGGCGGTGGTGCTCGGACTGCAGGTCGGACTGGTGGAGACCGTCGGTTCGACAGTCTGGTGTGCACTCATCGGTGCACTGGTGGCGACCTTCGCGGTACAGCGGCTTGCGTCGCGGGGGAGTGGCGCGACGCCGGTGGGGCTGGCGCTGACCGGAGCTGCGGTGGCCGCGATGCTGGGGGCGCTGACTTCGGCGATCGTGCTGCTCGATGCGAACACGCTGGACGGCTATCGCTTCTGGGCGGTGGGTTCGGTGGCCGGTCGCGGGTTCGACGTGGTCGGTCAGGTGCTGCCATTCGCTCTGATCGGACTCCTCCTGGCGGCGGTCAACGCGCGCGATCTCGACCTGCTGGCACTGGGCGACGATGTGGCCGCCGGTCTGGGC
This sequence comes from Kribbella voronezhensis, assembly GCF_004365175.1. NCBI lineage: Bacteria > Bacillati > Actinomycetota > Actinomycetes > Propionibacteriales > Kribbellaceae > Kribbella > Kribbella voronezhensis. The sequence goes on from NZ_SOCE01000001.1 coordinate 5,767,512, forward strand.
CTGTCGGTACGCCGGGCCCGCCTCGTCGGGCTGCTCGCGATCGGGCTCCTCACCGCAGCGGGGGTCGCGGCCTGTGGACCGATCGGATTCCTCGGACTTCTTTCCGGCCACGTCGCCCGCCGGATCTTCGGAGCCCGCAACGCCTGGCTGATCCCGGCCGCCGGGCTGACCGGAGCAGCCGCCCTGATCCTGGCGGACCTGGTCGGCCGCCTGGTCGGAGGAGCCGGTGAGGTCCAGGCAGGCGTCGTACTGGGGATCGTCGGTGCGCCGCTGTTCGTGGTCGTCGTACGGCGTCGGGCGGTCGCGTTGTGACCGCAACTGCCGAAGCGGCCGTCAAGCCGCGAACCGTAGTACTGGCTGCTGCTTTCGCCCTCGCAGCAGTTGTTCTTGCGCTGGTCTCCTTGAGTCTCGGTACTACGAAGCTGCCACTCGATGAGGTACTGCGAGCCCTGGTCGGCGGAGGCGACAGCGGGACCCGGCTGATCGTGGTGGAGCTCCGGATGCCCAGGGTCGCGACCGGGCTGCTGGTGGGCATCGCGTTCGCCGTATCGGGGGCACTCCTGCAGACCTTGTCGCGCAACCCGCTGGCCAGCCCGGACATCATCGGGGTGAACTCGGGTGCCTCGGCGGCCGCGGTCGGCGTGATCGTGCTCGCGGGGACCGGTGGCGGCAACATCTCCGGCGCCGCCGAGCAGATCGGCCTGCCGCTGGCCGCAGTACTGGGTGGCTTGCTGGCGACGTTGATCGTCGGCCTGCTGTCCATCCAGCGCGGCGTGGTCGACGCGAGCAAGGTGGTGCTGATCGGTGTCGGAGTCGCGGCCGCCGCGAATTCGCTGGTCGCCTGGTTGCTGGTGATCGGCGATGTCACCGACGCGGGCCGGGCCGCCGCGTGGCTGGCCGGCTCGCTCAACGCGCGGACCTGGTCCGACGCCGTCCCGGTCGGGCTCGCCGTCGCACTGTTGTTGCCAGTGGCAATGATGTTCGGTCGCGAGCTGGAGGCGCTGGTGCTCGGTGACGATGTCGCGTCCTCGCTCGGCGTCCGGGTGTCCCGGGTCCGGCTCGCGTTGCTGGTCGTTGCGACCGTGCTCGCCGCGATGGCGACCGCTGGCGCCGGGCCGATCGCGTTCGTCGCGCTGGTCGCTCCACAGGTCGCGCAGCGGTTGGCGCGGACGGATCGCCCGCCGTTGCTGACGACGGCGATGCTCGGCGCGCTGTTCGTCACGCTGGCGGATCTGGTTGCACGCAACGGCCTGCAGGTGTTGCAGGTCGGCCCGTACGAGTTGCCGGTCGGGGTCGTCACGGCCGCGGCCGGAGCGCCGTACCTGCTCCACCTCATCGGCCGTCAGCAGAAGGGGCGCTGAACCGTGGACGTCGAGAATCTCACCCTTGCCTACGGCCCGGACGAGCCGGTGGTCTCCGAGCTCAGCCTGGCCGTGCCGGCCGGGCAGTTGACGGCGATCGTCGGCCCGAACGGTTCCGGCAAGTCGACCTTGCTCCGTGGGATGAGCCGGCTGCTCGCGCCGCGTTCCGGCCGGGTGCTCCTGGACGGCAAGGACATCCAACAGTTGCCCGCCCGTGAGCTGGCTCGTCAGCTGGGCCTGCTGCCACAGGGCCCGGTGACGCCGGAAGGGATCACCGTGGCCGAGCTGGTGTCGCGTGGACGGCATCCTCATCGCGGCCTGTTCGCCCGGCTGACCTCCGACGACCAGCAGGCGATCGACGACGCCCTGGCCGCGGTCGAACTGGTCGAGCTGCGAGACCGGCCCGCTGAGCAGTTGTCCGGCGGCCAGCGCCAGCGGGTCTGGATCGCGATGGTGCTTGCCCAGGGAACGCAGTACCTGCTGCTCGACGAGCCCACCACGTACCTCGATCTGGCGCACGCCGTCGACGTGATGAATGTCGTCCACGCGGCCGCGCACAACACCGGCCGGACCGTGGTGACGGTCCTGCACGACCTGACGCTGGCGGCGCAGTACGCCGACCATTTGGTGGTGATGGGCGCCGGTCGGATCGCGGCCGAAGGGCCGCCCGCCGACGTACTGACCGAGGAGCTCCTTGCCGAGGTGTTCGGGCTGCGCGCGAAAGTGGTGGAGGTCGGCGGAGCCCCTGTGGTGGTGCCGGACCGTACGCTGGTGCCATGACGTACTCCGCGAACCGCCTCGCGGACCTCGTGGACGGGGAAGTCTCCTGGCTGTCAGTCCGCACCGCGGACACCTTGCCGGGCCCCGACTGGATCTCTTGCGCCGGGCTGCTCGCGGAGCAGCAGGCCGGCGGCGACCCGACGTACGGATGGCGGCAGGCGTTGCACGAGGACTACGGTCGCGAGTACGCGATCGAGCCGCCGGAGCAGGTCGCCGCGATGTTCGTGCTGATGTGGTACGTCTCGGTGCCGTCGATCGTCGCGGGCGTTTCCGCCGCTCTGACAGGGGTTTCACCGGACGTCTCGCCGGCCTCACTGGCCTTCAGACGGCACCCGATGGCGCACTATCCGGCCGAGGTCGCGCTGCTGTCCGACCAGGTCGTCACCGCGGTCGAGGCGGCCGCTCAGGTCAGCACGCACACCCGAGCGTTCACCGACTCCTACCGCCCGGGCGTGAAGATGAGTTCGCTCCAGCGGCTCGGCGCGGTGCAGGACGAGCTCCGGGCCGCGATCCGGATGCCCGCGGAGGCCGACTTCGCCGAGGCCGCCTCGGCCGCCTTCCAGGTCCGGCTCGACCAGCAGGTCCGTACTTCGTGCTGTTTCGTCTACGCGCTGCCCAACGTCAACCCGTGCGCCGGCTGCCCGAGGGTTTCGACCCTGGTTTGATGGATTGTTTCGGGCTAGCCCGGAATCCACGCTGTGGTGACACATCGTCGCTCAGCGGAGGTCGACATGCGATGGATCCGGGTGGCCGCGGCCGCCGCATTCCTGGTCCCGACGGTGGCCTTCGCGGAGTCGGGTGCCGCACAGGCTGGCGAACAGGCCACGGCGGTGCCGTCGGTGTGGACCGAGTCGGCGTACAACTCGGTCTTCAAGGACAGCGGGCGATCGCCGGAGGCAGCGGACGGCATCGAGCTGGACACGGCGAAGAACGAGTACGAGGGCGCGCAGATCGTCGTCCGCGGACCACAGGCCTTCACTGTCAACAGCATCGACTTCACCGCGCTGACCGGCCCGGCCGACTCCATCGCCGCGGGTGAGCTCAGCTACAACCCGGTCGGCTACCAGTACCTGAACAAGCCGTCCGACAACATCTACCCGCTGATCCGCACCGCGCCGGGCGACTTCCCCGACCGATTGCTGAACCAGACCGGCATCGCCGTGCCCGCGAACCAGACCCAGTCGCTGTGGGTCCGGGTGCACGTGCCCGCGACCGCGGCCGGCGGTATCTATCGCGGTCGCGCGACGGTCCGGACGACGGCCGGCGACCTGAGCGTGCCGATCTCGGTCAACGCGCGGAACGTGGTGATCCCGCCGGCCAACCAGAGCCAGTTCACCAACGTGATGTGGACCAATTTCCTCGGTCTCACCTCGTACGACCCCGGCAAGGGCGACACGGTCAAGTTGTTCTACGACTACGACCGGTACTCCGCGGACTGGTGGCAGCTGATCGACAACTGGGCCGACACGATGAAGAAGTACCGGCAGAACAACCTGCAGCTGCCGATGATCAACCTGCTCACCGACGGCGGCTCCAAGGTCGATGCCGCAGGCAACTACACGTTCAACTTCAGCCGCTTCGACGAAGTGGTGCAGCGGTTCCTGGACAAGGGCGTGGTGAACCGGCTGGAGGGCTTCACCCAGGCCGGTTCCTGGAACCCCGACCTCAACCCGCAGTACCCGAAGTACAAGCTCGAGGTGATCCCGAAGCAGACCGGCCGGCAGATCCCGGACTACGTCTACTGGGGAACACCGGAGGCGGACAACTGGTACAAGCAGTTCTACCCGGCGCTGCGTCAGCACCTGACCGAGAAGGGCTGGCAGGACAAGTTCTGGACCCATGTCAGCGACGAACCGAACATCGCCAGCGGTGGGCAGCAGTGGTACGAGATCGCGGCGCGGATCCGGCAGTACTGGCCGGACGTGAAGCTCGCCGACGCGACCGTGTTCCCGATGTCGGGGGACCTCGTCAAGGCCGCCGACATCGTCATCCCGAACATCACCATCTACTCCGACGGGCCGGCGCCCTTCGACGCGGAACACGCCAAAGGCAAGGAGTTGTGGCTCTACAACTGTGCCGGGCTCGGCGGTGAGTACCTGAACAGGCTGATCGACCAGCCGCAGTGGCAGCAACGGCAGACGATGTGGTTCGCCTACAGCCGTGGGGCCACCGGCTATCTGCACTGGGCCTACAACAACTGGCAGTACGACATGGATCTGCAGAACATCAAGGGCGACGGCTACATCGTGCGTCCCGACAAGGCACACCACACGATCGAGGCCTCGACCCGGTACGAGTCACTGCGGGACGGTCTGGAGGACTGGGAGGTTCTCAACCAGCTGGGCAAGACGAATCCGGGGCTGGCCAAGGATCTCGCCAAGACCGTTGGCCTGAACGGTACGAAGTACTCCCGCGACGTCTCCTACCTGCAGCGGATCAGGGCCATCACCCTCGACGCGGCCGCCGGCAAGCCGGTCGTCGCCAAGGACCTGGTGAAGGCGCGGACGAGCAGCCCGAAGCGGGAGCAGGTCGACCTCGGGCGGCAGGGCCAGGTCGACGGTGTCCACCTGCGCTGGGGTGCGAGCTTCGCGACCAGGTACCGGGTGATGATCTCCTACAACGGCACCGACTGGTCCCAGGCGGCCGACATCACCAGCGACGGCGGCGACGACTTCGTGGGGCTGAACGCGAAGACGCGGTACATCCGGGTCGAGGTGACCAGCGATACGCCGTACGAGCTGCCGACGTTCGAGGTGCCGGGCAACTATCTGCTCCAGCAGAATCTGGCCGGCGGGAAGTCCTACACGGCCACGGCGCCCTCCGCGCGGTTCCCCGACAAGGGGCGCGAGGCAACGGACGGCGTACTGGCCGACGACTGGGGTGACGGGCTCGCGTTCGGCTACGAACTGAGCAACGGCCAGCACGCGGAGCCGTCGGTCGCGATCGACCTCGGCGGATTGCAGACGATCGGCAGCGTCCGGGTGCACGCCTACGAGGAGTACCCGGACTACCGACCGGACCAGATCACCGTCGCCACCAGTTGGGACGGGGTGAACTACGCGAACGTCGGCCAGGTGGGCGCGATCAGCGGTGCCCGGCTCTGGTACGACCTCAGCTTCGCGCCGACGCTGGGCCGCTACGTCCGGGTCACCTTCGCAAAGACCGGTACGGCGAAGGGCACCGGCGAGTTCGTCGACGACATCGAGGTGTACGGCGCCGGCCAGGCGGTCGACGAGGTACCGGGGTCGGCGGGGTATCAGTGGACCGATGTCGGCCGCGCCGGGCACGAGGTGATTCTTACCCCGACTGCCACCGGCAGCGTGGGTCGCTGGGACTGGAGTGCCGCCGCGGGTGTCAAGCGCGACGACTGGGGCGGTGGGCCGGTCGCGGGCAAGACGACCGGGTTCAGCTGGCTCAACCAGCAGCACGCGCTGGCTCGCAGTACGGCCGGAAAGCTCCTGCACTGGTGGTGGATCGAGGGCGAGTCGGCCGCGCACACCGCCGACTGGGGTGGGGACGCAGCGGGTGACCCGGCGGCAGTCGTCTGGTCCGGGCAACAGCACGCCTTCGCGCGCTCGTCGGCCGGCGACCTGCAGCACTGGTGGTGGGACCCCGCAGACGGCGAGGTCCGCCTGGACAAGTGGAGTGGCGCGCCCGGTCCGATCGTCGGTACGCCGTCGACCTTTGTCTGGGGCAACCAGTTGCACGTGGTGGCCCGTGGAGTGAACAACCACCTCTACCACTGGTGGTGGTCGCTCGGTGAGTTCGAGCCCCACTTCGCCGACTGGGGTGGCGAGGCGTACTCCGATCCGGCCACGTTCGTCTGGAACGGCCAGCAGCACGTCTACACCCAGGCCGCGGACGGCCAGCTCTACCACTGGTTCTGGGACCCGGCCGACGGGCTTCACCAGGTGAAGTGGACCGGGGCCCCGGGCAAGTTCGTCGGAGCGCCCGCAGCGTTCAAGACGGCCGGCCAGCAGCACGTCGTCGCCCGCGGACCCGGCAACACCCTCTACCACTGGTGGTGGGACCAGGGCACCGCGAAGGTCTCCTTCGAGGACCAGGGCGGTGAAGCGTTCTCGGATCCGATCGGGTTCGCCTTCAACGACCAGCTCCAGTTCTTCGCGCAGAGCTCGAAGGGGACGCTCTCGCACTGGTGGTGGACGCCGGCCGAGGGCTGGCAGCGCAACGACTGGGGCGGCAGCGTCCACTACCCCTCCTGAGAACACACCCGGCACGGCAACAGTCACGGACAACGAACGGTCGGAGGACTCACGATGCGATGGTTGCGAGCGGTACTGGCGGGCGGGCTGGCGGTGACCGCGGCCGCTCTGGTTCCGCCGGGTGCTGAGGCTCAGGTCACGGCCGCAGCGCCGCCCTCGGTGTGGACGGAGACGGCGTACAACTCGGTGTTCAAGGACAGCGGGCGATCGCCGGAAGCGGCGGACGGCATCCAGTTGGACACGGCGAAGAACGACTACGAAGGTGCGCAGATCGTGCTCCGCGGGCCGGCGGCGTTCACGGTGAACAGCGTGGACTTCACAGCGTTGACCGGCGGCTCCGACGCGATCCCGGCGAGCGAGATCACCTACAACCCGGTCGGGTACGAGTACCTGAACCACAACTCGGTGTTCGGCTGGAACCCGCCGCAGCCGGTCTATCCGACCGTCCGCACCGGTGCCGGCGACTATCCCGACCGGTTGCTGAACCAGACCGGCATCGCCGTACCGGCCAACCAGACGCAGGCCCTCTGGGTCCGGGTGCACGTGCCGGCCACCGCGGCGGGCGGCGTCTACTCCGGCCGCGCGACGGTCCGGACGACCAACGGCGATCTCAGCGTGCCGATCACGGTCAACGCGCGGAACGTGGTGATCCCGCCGGCCAACCAGAGCGAATTCACCAACGTGATGTGGACCAATTTCCTCGGCCTTACCTCGTGGGACCCGGGCAAGGGCGACACGGTCAAGCTGTTCTACGACTACGACCGGTACTCGGCCGACTGGTGGCAGTTGATCGACAACTGGGCCGACACGATGAAGAAGTACCGGCAGAACAGTCTGCAGCTGCCGTTGATCAACCTGCTCACCGACGGCGGCAGCAAGGTCGATGCCGCCGGCAACTACACGTTCGACTTCAGCCGTTTCGACCAGGTCGTGCAGCGGTTCATGGACAAGGGCGTGGTGAACCGGCTGGAGGGCTTCACCGGCGCCGGGTCGCAGAGCCCGGAGCGCAACCCGTCGCGCAAGTGGCTGATCGAGGTCACCCCGAAGAACACCGGGTCGCAGATCCCCGACTACCTGTTCTGGGACTCCCCGGAGGCAACCAGCTGGTATTCGCAGTTCTACCCGGCACTCAAGGCACACCTCGACGCCAAGGGCTGGACGTCGATGTACTGGATGCACGTCGGTGACGAGGCGAACGGAGCCGAGGGTGAGGCCGGCTGGCTGGGCATCGCCGCGAAGCTGCGGCAGTACTTCCCGGGTGTGAAGATCGGCGATACCTCGGTGAACGGCTCCGGCCCGCTGATCGCGCGCAACTCCGACATCGTCATCCCGAACCTGTTCACCTACACCGCCGACCCGGGCACGTACGACGCCGAGCGGGCCAAGGGCAAGCCGCTGTGGTTCTACAACTGCAACATCCCGGTCGGGAACCACCTGAACAGGTTCATCGACCAGCCGGAGTGGAGCCAGCGGCAGACGATGTGGCTCGCCTACGGCCGTGGCGCCACCGGCTACCTGCACTGGGCCTACGGCAACTGGCAGTACGCGATGAACGACCAGGACGTGAAGGGTGACGGCTACATCGTTCGCCCCGACAAGGCGCACCACACGATCGAGGCCTCGACCCGGTACGAGTCGCTGCGGGACGGCATGGAGGACTGGGAGGTCCTGAACCAGCTGGGCAAGACCAACCCCGGCCTGGCCAAGGACTTCGCCACCAGCCTGGTCCAGCGCGACGACAAGTACTCGCCGGACGTCTCGTACATGCAACGCGTCCGCGCCCTGATGCTGGACGCCGCGGCCGGCAAGCCGATCGTCGCCAAGGACCTGGCGAAGGTGCGGACCGAGGGCCCGAAGTGGGTGCAGACCGATCTCGGCCGGCAGGCTCAGGTCGACGGTGTCCACCTGCACTGGGGTACGACGTACGCGAGCAACTACCGGGTGCTGATCTCCTACAACGGCACCAACTGGGGAGAAGCTGCCAATGTCACGAGCAACGGCGGTGACGACTTCATCGGCATCAACGGCAAGGCTCGGTACATCCGGATCGAGGTGACCAGCACAACGCCGTACGACCTCCAGAAGCTGGAAGTGGCCGGCAACCTGTTGCTGCAGCAGAACATCGCCGGTGGGAAGGCGTACGTCGCGAGTGTGCCGTCCGCCAGGTTCCCCGACAGCGGCCGGGAGGCGACGGACGGCGTACTGGCCGACGACTGGGGCGACGGCCGCAGCTTCGGCTACGAGTTGGCCAAGGGGGAGTACAAGGCACCGACCGTGGCGATCGACCTCGGCTACCCTCAGGTGGTCGGCACTGCCAGGATCCACGCGTACGAGGAGTATCCGGACTACCGGCCCGACCTGCTCACCGTCGCCACCAGCACGGACGGCGTCAACTACACCGACCGAGGACTGCTCAGCTGGGTCAACGGCGCCTCCAAGGTCTGGTACGACGTCGGCTTCGCTCCGGTGACCGCCCGTTATGTCCGGGTCACGTTCGCCAAGACGGGGACGGACAAGGGCACCGGCGAGTTCGTCGACGACATCGAGGTCTACGGCGCGGGCCCGAACGGTCCGGACGTCGTACCGGGCTCCACGGCGTACCAGTGGAACGACGCGGGCGGTGCCGGCCACGAGGTGATCTTCGCGCCGGGCTCCACCGGGTCGATGCGGCGCTGGGACTGGTCGGCGGCCGCGGGACTAAAGACGGCCGACTGGGGCGGCGGTCCGATCGCAGGGAAGACGACCGGCTACGCCTGGAACAACCAGCAGCACGCGGTCGCCCGCGGGCAGAGCGGCAACCTGCTGCACTGGTGGTGGATCGAAGGCGAGACGACGCCGCACTACGGCGACTGGGGTGGAGACGCGGCAGGCGACCCGACAGCAGTGGTGTGGTCAGGGCAGCAGCACATCTTCGCCAGGGCGTCGACGGGTGATCTGCAGCACTGGTGGTGGGACCCGGCCGACGGCCAGCTGCGGCTGGACAAGTGGGGCGGCGCGCCCGGTCCGATCGTCGGCACGCCGTCGACCTTTGTCTGGGGCAACCAGTTGCACGTGGTGGCCCGTGGAGCGAACAACCACCTCTACCACTGGTGGTGGTCGCTCGGTGAGTTCGAGCCGCACTTCGCCGACTGGGGTGGCGAGGCGTACTCCGATCCGGCCACGTTCGTCTGGAACGGCCAGCAGCACGTCTACACCCAGGCGGCGGACGGGCAGCTGTTCCACTGGTTCTGGGACGCCGGTGACGGTCTGCACCAGGTCAAGTGGACCGGGGCACCGGGCAAGTTCGTCGGAGCGCCGTCGGCGTTCAAGACGGGCACCCAGCAGCACGTCGTCGCTCGCGGGCCGAACAACACGCTCTACCACTGGTTCTGGGACCAGGGCACTTCGAAGGTGAGCTGGGAGGACCTCGGTGGCGAGGTGTACGCCGACCCGGTGGCGTTCGCCTTCGCCGACCAGCACCAGTATTTCGCTCAGAGCGCAACCGGCACCCTCTACCACTGGTGGTGGACGCCGCAGGACGGCTGGCACAAGAACGACTGGGGCGGGAGCGTGAAGTACCCGTCCTGAGCCCGAGCTGAGACTGCCGCGGAATATTGTCGGTGCCGCCCGGCACTATGTCGATCATGAATCTGACACAGTGTCGGGCGGCCGCCGCGCCGCCGTCCACGTCATCGACGGGTAACCCGCTGTCGGTTGTCCGCGTCCAGGGCCGCGGTTAGGTTCGATGACGTGACGGAGCCTGGTGGTACCCCGGCGACGACCCCGATCGGCTCCCGCGTGGCGGCCGAGGGTTACGTCGAAATGGTGTGCTTCAAGCACGGTCCTCCCCAGCTGCAGGGCGTTGAGCTGGAGTGGACGGTGCATCACGCGGACGATCCGTACCGACCACTCGACGCAACACAACTGAGCAAGGCCCTGGGCGCGCACGCGCCCGCCACCCTGGTCCCCGGCAGTCCGCAGCTGCCGCTCGGCCGGGGTGCTCTGGTCACGGTGGAGCCGGGTGGCCAGGTGGAGATCTCCGGCTCTCCGTCAGCTTCAGTGGCGAGGCTGATCGACGACACCGCCGCCGACGCGGCCGAACTGACCTGCTTGCTGGCGACCGCCGGCCTGGTTCCGGGTGAGCACGGCCTGGACCCCTTCCGGCCGCCGCGGCGCATCCTGACCGTCCCGCGCTACGCGGCGATGGAGCGCGCGTTCGCCCGGCTGGGCCCGCACGGCCCGAGGATGATGTGCAGCACCGCCGGACTGCAGATCTGCCTCGACGCGGGTGAGGCCGAGCAGACCGCGAGCCGCTGGCGGGCCCTGCACGATCTCGGCCCGACCCTGGTGGCGATGTTCGCCAACTCCCGGCGCCGGACCGGTGACGACACCGGCTGGGCCTCCGCCCGGACGGAGGCGACCTTCGGCACCTGTGCCCCGTTCACCGAGCCGCCGCCGCTGGACGGCGACCCGGCCGCGGCCTGGGCGCGGATGGCGATGGAAGCCCCGGTGCTCTGCCTGCGCCGTGGCGACAACTGGGACGCGCCGGCCGGCCTGACCTTCGGTGCCTGGGCGGACGGGGCCCTGCCCGGCGACAGCCCGACGTACGCGGATCTCGATTACCACTTGTCCACCCTGTTCCCGCCGGTCCGGCCGCGCGGGTATCTCGAGGTGCGCTACCTGGACGCCCAGCCGGGCGACGGATGGATCACCCCGACCGTGCTGCTGACGGCGTTGATGTCCGACGCCGGCGTGATCGACCGGGCGATGGCCGCCGCCGAGCCGGCGGCCGGGCGCTGGTTCCCCGCCGCCCGGGAAGGACTCGACGACAAGTCGGTCCTGCAGGCCGCGCGGGACGTGGTCGACCTCGGCCTCGAAGTACTGGACCGGACCGGCCTCGGGTCCGAACTGCTCGGTGAAGTCGCAACCCGGCTGAACCGCATCGTCGACGACACCCAGAGAAGGCGAGCCTCATGACCCACCAACTGTCCGACCTGACCGAGGAGGGCCTGCGCGCCTTCGTCGCCGAGCAGCTCGACCGCTCGCGGTCGCGGACCGTGCAGCTGACCGACGCGGTCGACACCGACGACCTGGTCCGGCAGCACTCGAAACTGATGTCGCCACTGGTCTGGGACTACGCCCACATCGGCAACCAGGAAGAGCTCTGGCTGGTCCGCGACGTCGGCGGCCGCGAGCCGGTCCGGCAGGACATCGACGAGCTGTACGACGCGTTCATGCACGCCCGGGCCGACCGGCCGTCGCTGCCGCTGCTCGGGCCGAGCGAGACCCGGGCCTATGTGGTGGAGGTGCGGGACAAGGTGCTGGACGTGCTCGACCACGTGAAGTTCGGCGGCGACCGGGAGCTGGTCGAGAACGCGTTCGCCTTCGGCATGATCGTGCAACACGAGCAGCAACACGACGAGACGATGCTGGCGACCCACCAGCTGCGGTCCGGCGTGCCAGTGCTGGACGCGCCGGCGCCACCGGCGGGCCGGCGGTTGGCCCGGTCCGAGGTGCTGGTGCCGGGCGGTGTCTTCGAGATGGGGACGTCGGTCGAGCCGTGGGCGCTGGACAACGAGCGACCGGCGCACCCGGTGCACGTCGCGCCGTACGTGATCGACACCGCGCCGGTGAGCAACGGCGACTACCTCCGCTTCGTGACGGGCGGTGGGTACGGCGATCCCCAGTGGTGGTCCGAGGCCGGTTGGGCGCACGTGCAGAAGGCGTCGCTGGTCGCGCCGCGGTTCTGGGAGCAGGTCGACGGCAACTGGATGCGGACCAGGTTCGGTCACCGCGAGCTGCTGCCGCTGGACGAGCCGGTGATGCACGTCTGTTTCTACGAGGCCGAGGCGTATGCGGCCTGGGCGGGCAAGCGGCTGCCGACCGAGGAGGAATGGGAGTTCGCCGCCCGCTTCGACCCCGCGACCGGCCGGACCAGGCGGTTCCCGTGGGGTGACGAGAGTCCCGGGCCGCAGCACGCGAACCTCGGCCAGCGGCATCTGCGGCCGGCGCCGATCGGTGCGTACCCGGCCGGTGCCTCGCCGCTCGGGGTCGAGCAGTTGATCGGTGACGTGTGGGAGTGGACCAGCAGCGACTTCAAGCCGTACCCGGGCTTCCGCGCGTTCCCGTACGACGAGTATTCGCTGGTCTTCTTCGGCAGCGACTACAAGATGCTCCGCGGCGGTTCGTTCGGCACCGACGAGGTGGTTGCCCGAGGCACCTTCCGGAACTGGGACTACCCGATCCGCCGGCAGATCTTCGCCGGGTTCCGCTGTGCCCGCGACCCGCTGCCGTCGGAGCTCGGCTAGTGTGCCGGCACCTGGCGTATCTCGGCCCTCCGGTGACGCTGGCATCGCTGGTCCTGGAGCCACCGCATTCGCTGTACCGGCAGAGCTGGGAGCCGGCCGACATGCGTGGTGGTGGCTCGGTCAACGCGGACGGCTTCGGCCTCGGCTGGTACGTGGACGGTGCTCCTGTCCGGTATCGGCGGGGCGTTCCGATCTGGGCCGATGAGTCGTTGCCCGGGCTGGCCGGCTCGATCCGATCCGGTGCGGTGCTGGCCGCAGTACGGAACGGGACGGTCGGGTCGCCACTGAACGAGGCGGCCGCGGCGCCGTTCGTCCGGGACCAGTGGTTGTTCAGCCACAACGGGCTGATCACCGGTTGGCCCGGCTCGGTCTCCAAACTCGCCGAGGCGCTGCCGGTCTCCGAGCTGCTCACCCTCGACGCCCCGATGGACTCGGCACTCCTGTGGTCCCTGATCCAGGACCGCCTTTACGCCGGTGCGCCTGCTGCCGAGGCAGTCGCGTCGGTGGTGCGAGAGGTGGCCGAAGCCGCACCGGGCTCCCGGCTGAACGTGCTGCTGACCGACGGCGACCAGATCGTCGCGACCACGTGGACCCACTCGCTGTGGGTCCGGCGTACGGCGGAATCCGTTGCCGTCAGCTCCGAGCCGTGGCAAGACGGCGACGGCTGGGAAGAGATCCCCGACCAATCGTTGCTAGTGGCAACCAAGAACTCACTGGCGATCACCCCCTTGGCTCCCCGACCGGTGGAGCTTCCGATGGAAGGACGAGAGTGACCCTCATCGACCCCGAGATCGATGTTCATCTGACCCCCGACTACGCCTCCCGCGCGCTGCGGGAGGACGCCCGGGCCGGGCTGACCGCCGAGCCCAAGTGGCTGGCGCCGAAGTGGTTCTACGATGCGCGTGGCAGCGAGTTGTTCGAGGAGATCACCCGGCTGCCGGAGTACTACCCGACCCGGGCCGAGCGGGAGATCCTCGACGCCCGCGCGGGCGAGATCGCCGAGCTGACCGGCGCGAAGACCCTGGTCGAGCTCGGCTCCGGCTCGTCGGAGAAGACGCGGCTGCTGCTCAGCGGGCTGCGTGATCACGGCACGCTGACGACGTTCGTCCCACTGGACGTGTCCGAGTCGGCGCTGCGCGAGGCGGCGGCCGCGATCACCGCCGACTATCCGGGACTCGTGGTGCACGGCGCGGTCGGCGACTTCACCGAGCACCTCGACAAGCTGCCCGGTGACGCGCCACGCGTGGTGGCGTTCCTCGGCGGCACGATCGGGAACCTGCTGCCGGCCGAGCGCGCCGACTTCTACGCGTCGGTGCGCGAGGTGCTGGAGCCGGGGGAGTGGTTGCTGCTCGGCACGGATCTCGTGAAGGATCCGGCGACCCTCGTGGCGGCGTACGACGACAGCGCGGGAGTGACCGCGGAGTTCAACAAGAACGTGCTGCGGGTGCTCAACCGGCAACTCGGGGCCGACTTCGACGTGGACGCGTTCAGCCATGTCGCGGTCTGGGACGCCGAGAACGAGTGGATCGAGATGCACCTGCGGGCCGATCGCGCGATGCAGGTGCTGATCCCCGAGATCGGGTTGGAGATCGAGTTCGCCGAGGGCGAGGAGCTGAGCACGGAGGTGTCGGCGAAGTTCCACCGCTACGGCGTCGAGGCCGAGCTCGGCAAGGCGGGCTTCACGCCGGGCGCCTGGTGGACGGACTCGGAGGAGCGCTTCGCCTTGTCGCTCTGGCAAGCGGTCTAGAACAGGACTGCGGCCGACGACCTGCGTGGTCGTCGGCCGCAGCCTTTGTCAGCCGGCGGTCCCCCCGCCTTCCCTAGCCTCAGCCTTGGATCAACCTGCAGTCCATCCCCCCGCCTTCCCTGGCCTCAGCCTTGGATCAACCTGCAGTCCATCCCCCCGCCTTTCCTGGCCTCAGCCTTGGATCAACCTGCAGATTTGATCAGGTCGTTGATCTTGCCGACGTAGGTCTGCAGATCGCTGATCGGCTTCTTGCCGCTCAGGATCGGCTGGTACCACGCGGTGGTCAGGTCGGCCACCTGCGAGGCCCACGTGGTGGTGAACCGGACGCCGACCGTCTTCTCGGCGGACAGGTCCGCCTTGACCGTGTCGACCACCGTGGACTGGCCGGCCTTGGTGAGCGCGTCGAAGTAGCTCGCCTGCGCCGGGGTGTAGGCCGGGGGAGCGACCGGCGAGGCCGGCAGCACCGCGTCCCACACCTTGGTGTTCAGGTACTGCAGCACCTTGTACGTCGCGTCCTCGTTCGCCGTGTACTTCGGCGTGCAGATGCCGACCGAGTCGTACAGGGTGGTCGGCGTGTTCACCTGCGGGAACGGGGCGAACCCGTACTTGATCTTCGGCTTGTCGGTCTGGAACCCGGCCGCGAGCCACTGGCCGCCGACCATCATCGGCACCTTGCCCGCCGAGAACAGCGCCTGCACGTTCGACGCGTCGTACCCGGGCGGGGCGACCGCGCCGGACTTGATCGCGGCGGCGAGCTTGGTGACGCCCTCGACGTACTTGTCGTCCGCCTCGGCCTTGGTCGGGTGGTTCACGTTGTCGGTGAACGGCGCGCCACCCGCGGACACGGAGTACATGCTCATCGAGAACGGCGCGTCCGCCGAGGTCAGGTTGTCCGCGACCAGCCCGTACTTCGCGCCGCCCTTGTTCGCCAGTTTGCTCGCGGCGGAGTACATCTCGTCCCAGGTCCAGCCCGCCTTCGGCTCCGCGATCCCGGCGGCCTTGAAGGCGTCGACGGAGTACCAGATGCCGTAGGTGTTCATCAGGGACGGCAGGCCGCCCATCTGGCCGTCGCCGGTCTTCCAGTTCTCCATCGCCGAGCCGACGAAGTTGCCCGCCTTGAAGTCACCGTCGCCGTCGGTGATCCGCTTGGCCCAGTCCACCGTCAGGCCCTGGGCGGTGTACTGCTGCTCGGTGTCGTTGCCGCACCAGAACAGGTCGGGCAGCTTCTTCGCCTGGGTCAGCGACGCGAGCTTGTCGCCGTACCCGCCGCTCGGGGTGTCCACCCGCTTGACGGTGATCTTGTCGTCCTTGAACCCGGCCAGCGCCTTGTCGATCGCGGCGTTGGTCTGGGCCGACTCCCACGTCATCACTGTCACGGTGACCGGGCCGTCGGACTTGCTGCCGGAGTCGGAACCGCCGCAAGCGGCCGTTGCCGTCAGCAACCCGGCACAGACCAGGCTGGTACCGATGATGTGCTTCTTCACTGCTGTGCTCCTCAGGGGTGAGTCACTTCTGGGTCGTGCTGCCGAGCGAGCCGAGGCCCTGGATGAAATAGCGCTGCGCGGCGAAGAAGAGGATCAGCGGCGGCAGCATGTAGAGCAGGTTCGTGGCCATGTAGTAGCTCCAGTCCGGCGTCTGCCCCGCGAACGGGGAGATGAACGACGCCATGCCGACCGACAACGGCCATTTGTCGGAGGAGTACAGGTAGACCAGCGGATTGAGGAAGTCGTTCCACGAGGCCTGGAAGGCGAGGATCGCCATCGTGATCCAGGCCGGCTTGGTCAGCGGCAGCATCACTTGGGTGAAGATCCGGAAGTGGCCGGCGCCGTCGATCTTGGCGGCCTCGTCGATCGAATACGGGATGGCCAGGAAGTACTGCCTCGCCAGGAAGATGAACAGCGGATTGCCGCCGAAGAAGGCCGGCACGATCAACGGCAGCCAGGTGTCGTACCAGCCGATGCTCTTGTACAGCTGGAACAACGGGATCAGTCCGACGACGCCGGGCAGCAGCATGCTGCCGACGAACAGGTAGAACCACATCTTCCGGCCGGGGAACCGCAACCGGGCCAGCGCGTAACCGGCCATCATCGCGGTCATCACGCCACCGAGCACGCTGAGCGCCGTGATGATCGTTGAGTTGAGCAACAACCGCGGGAAGTGGATCGCCTGCGGGCCCTTGATGAAGTTGCCCCAGTGGAACTCGTGCGGGAGCAGCTTCGGCGGCACCTCGAACACGGCGGTCCGGCTCTTCAGGCCGATGGCGATCATCCAGAGCAGCGGCACCACCATCACGGCACAGATGAAGAGCGCGGTCGCGTACCACGACGCCGTACCGAGCGGGCGGCGCTTCTTCGGCCGGCGGACCGGCTCGTCGAGTACTCCGGCCAGGGCGAGCGGAGTCTCGGTGGCAGGGTCAGTCGGGAGTGTTGTCACTGTACGTCCAGAGCGAGGAGAACTTCGCGGTCAGGGCGATCACGGCGATGATCAGGAGGAACAGCACCCACACCTGGGCCGAGGCGTAACCGAGCTGCGGAATCCTGCCCAGGTTGGAGAACCCGTTGTTGTAGATCGAGAGCATCAGCACGTTGGTGCTGAAGCCCGGGCCACCGCCGGTGAGGATCTTCGGCTGGTTGAAGGTCTGCAGCGCGGCCGTGGTCTGCAGGATCACCTGCAGCAACATGATCGGGCTGATCATCGGCAGGGTGATCCGGAAGAACACCGAGTACGGTCCGGCACCGTCGACCTTGGCCGCCTCGTAGAGCTCGGTCGGGACGGCCTGCAGGGCGGCGAGGAAGATGATCATCGTGCCGCCGACGCCCCACAGCATCACGATCACGATCGAGGGCATCGACATCGACGGGCTCTGCAGCCAGGAACTCGTCGGCAGGTGCAGCTTCGCGAGGATCGTGTTCGCCAGGCCCACCTGGGGATTGAGGATGAACTTCCACAGCGTGATGGTGGCGATCGCGGGCAGGACGACGGGTAGATAGGCCAGCGTCCGCACGATCCGGACACCGGCGAAGCGCTGGTTGCAGAACATCGCCAGCGCCAGGCCGAGGCCGAGCGACAGCGGGACGTACAGCACGACCAGATAACCCGTTGCCTTCAGCGACGGCCAGAACGCCGGGTCGACGGTGAACAGCCGGCGGAAGTTGTCCAGGCCGACGAAGACCGGATCGGTGAGCCCGTTGTACTTCGTCAGCGCCAGGTAGAACGACCGCACCAGCGGATAGGCCACGAAGACGGAGAACCCGATGATCGGCGGCAGGATGAACAGGTACGCCGCCCGTGTATCGGAGCCGGCACTGCGGCTCATCCCGACTCGGGAACGATTCATCCTGCCTCCTGGACGGTAACGTTTCCAAACGCTTACTGTTGTGTGACGATGCCGTGTCGCGAGAGGGAAGTCAACCCTGTGTCCGAAACGTTTCCAACGCAAGCGGGAGCCGGCCGCCCGACGATGATCGACGTCGCCAAGGCGGCCGGGGTCGGGCTCGGCACGGTGTCCCGGGTGGTCAACGGCGGGGCCGGGGTGCGCGAGCAGACCGCCTCGCGGGTGCGGGCCGCGATCGACCAGCTCGGCTTCCAGCGCAACGAGGTGGCCCGTGCGCTGCGGCCCGGGAAGAAGTCGTCCAGCCTCGCCCTGGTGCTCGGTGACCTGACCAACCCGTTCTACGCGACGATCGCGAAGGCGGCGCTCGAAGTGGCCGGCCAGGACGGGTTCGCGGTGGTGCTCGGCTCGGTCGACGAGGACCCCGAAGGTGAGCGCCGGGCGATCCAGGAACTGATCGGCCGGCAGGTCGCCGGGCTGATGATCGTGCCCGACCAGGGCGATCATTCCTACCTTGCCGGTGCCGGGGTGCCGGTCGTCTTCGTGGACCGGCCGGCGCACGGGATCGACGCCGACATCGTCACGGTCGACAACGAGGGCGGCGGCCGATTGGCCACGGAACACCTGCTGGCGCAGGGACATCGGCGCATCGCGATCCTGCTCGCGCCGTCGTACCACACGACCGGGCGACGGTTGCGCGGCTACCGGCGGGCCCATCGCGGCGCGGGCATCGCGGTCGACGAGAGCCTGGTGGTCCAGCTGCCGGAAGGTACGGCGGAGGCCGCCGAGAAGGCGACCCGCGAGCTGATGCACAAGCCCGATCCGCCGACCGGCCTGTTCGCGTCCACCAACTTCGTTGCCGAGGGCGTCCTTCGGGCGCTGCGCGAGGTCGACCGGCAGCCGGCGGTGGTCGGCTTCGACGACTTCCGGATGGCCGACATGCTGCCGACCCCCGTCACGGTCGTTGCCTCCGACACCGCGGAGCTCGGCCGGATCGCCGCCCGGCTGCTGCTCGACCGGGCTTCCGGCGCGGACACCCGCGCACCCCAGCGCATCGTCCTGCCCTGCGCTCTGATCCAGCGCGGCTCGGGCGAGGTCCCCGTTCTGCCCTAGGGATAACAACGCCCGACCGGGTGTGCGGCGTGGGTACTTTCGGTGCTGTGATCAGCGACGTGGACGGACTGCCGGTGTACTACGAGTCGTTCGGCGAGGGGAGGCCGATCGTCTTCCTGCCGGGCTGGGGCAACGCGAACGGCGAAGGCCGCGACGTCCACGAGCCGGTCTTCGCCGATCGGCCCGGTTGGCGGCGGATCCACCTCGACCCACCGGGGACCGGCAAGACCCCGTCACGAGAGTGGATCACGGATCAGGACGGGATGCTCGACGTGATCGCCCGGGCGATCGACGGTGTGATCGGCTCTTCCGCTTTCGCGGTCGCCGGTACGTCGGCCGGCGGCCTGCATGCCCGTGGGTTGGTCCGCCGGGACCCTGAGCGCATCTTGGGATTGATGCTCCGGGTGCCGGGCGTGGTCGTCGATCGCTCGCAGCGCCAGTTGCCGCACGACCTGCCGGCCCAGTCGCCGGAGTACGAGGCGGCGCTGCTGGAGAAGCAGAAGGCCTACTACGATCCCGCCGAACAACAGGCCGATCTGGAGTTCCTCGGTGCGATCCAGGGCGATGTCACTCGCTACTCGTTGTCCGGGGACCTGTCCGTGCGGCTGGAGGCGCCGACGCTGATCGTCACCGGGCGACAGGACGTGATGACGGGCTATGCGGATGCCTGGTCGCTGCTGGACGACTACCCGCGCGCGACGTACGCAGTACTGGATGAAGCGGATCATGATCTGCCGGTACGGAACCACGCGCTCTACCGGGCGCTGGTGGCCGACTGGCTCGATCGGATCGAGGGACAGCTGGAGGACCCGGCCGCTTGAGGGGCGGATGCGACCGGGTCCTGGTTCGGTGGGTCAGAAGTTGGGCCAGGCCCAGCCGAGGTAGCTGTTGAAGTAGGGCAGTGCGCGGGTGCCGATCGCGCCGCTGACACTGGTCGCCCAGAAGGTGCCGTCGCCCTTGGCGAGACCGACGTGGCCGTACGGCGCCGCGAGGTCCCAGAACACCAGGGCGCCCTTCGGCGGGTGCAGGTCGCCGGGGTGGGCGGCGCCGCGGGAGACCGCGTCGTTCCAGTCGATCTTGGCCGACCCCCAGACGAGGTCCTTGCCGTAGGAGTTCTCGGCGGCCTTCTCGCAGTAGCCCTGGTACGCCGTCGAGCCGCTGCGGGCGGCGTACCAGGCGATGGCTTTGTCAGCGCGTGGATTGCTGGTGCACAGCGGCGCCACCAGGCCGGTGCTGCCGGTGTTGACGTAGGAGTCGGTGATGAAGCCCTTGCCGGGGACGTGGTCCCAGATGAGGCTGCGACCGTACTTGCCGGTGACGGGCTCGCCGTAGATCTGGCAGTCGATCTCGACCGCGCCGTTCGGCTGGTTGCCGACGATGCCGAACGTGGTCGCGTTGCCGGACCGGATGGCGACTCCGGTCCCGCTGTCGGTGACAACGGTGCCGGTGGCTGCGTTGGCCGGCAGGGTGACGGCGCCGACGGCGGCGACGCCACCTACCAGCGCGGTCGTGGTGATTCGGGCGATCGTGGTGAGGAGGGCGGTCCGCATGTTCAGATCCCTTCACTGGCGTCGGACCCGGGGCAGGTCCTTGGCGATCTGGCAGTGGAAACAGAGAATCAAAGCGTCACCGTGTTGTCGCAGTGGGCAACGAAAACTTATGACGGACAACCGAGTAGTCTCTGTGAACGAGTGACCACCGGGAGAAATCGTGAGGCCAGCGCAGGCTCGCTCCGTGATCGGCAGTCGCATGCGGGAACTCCGCGAGGCGGCCGGCGTGCCGCTCACCCGCGCCGCCATCCTGTCCGGCTGGGACAAGGGCCACCTGTCCCGCGTCGAGCGCGGGCACACCAAACCGAGTCGCGAACTGATCGAGTGGTACGACGAATCGTTCGGTGCCGGCCAGTCGCTGGTGAACCAGTCGGTCGAGTTGGACGAGGCGGTCCGGGTCGGCAAGGACATGTCGCTGCGGGACATGCGCCGGCGCGGGTCCGTGCTGCACCCGATCCTGCTCGGCGGGTCCGTGCCGGCCGACCATCATCCCGAGGACCGCGCCGAACTGGTGGGGGAGACCGTGCCGGACGGCACCCGGGTCTGCCGCGATCAGGAGTTCGAGAAGAGCTGGGAGATCCGCAACAGCGGCGAGCGGGTCTGGAAGGATCGCTGGCTGACGCGGCAAGGCGCCGCCGGGACGCCCGGCTGGATGCGGTCGCCCGCGCGCACCAGGCTGCCGGACGCAGTACCGGGTGAGGTCGTGACGGTGCGCATGCGGCTGCAGGCCCCTTCGCAGGTGGGCGCGTCGACGGCGTACTTCAAGGTCACTGACGAAGAGGGCAGGCTCTACTACCCGGGCCTGGAGTCACCGCCCGTCTACTGCACGATCTTCACCGTCTACGAGCTCTAGTCGGCGAACTCGGCGTCGAGTTCGGCGTCGATCTCGGCCTTGCGCTTGACCCAGCGCTCGCTCAGCCCGTCGACCTCGGCCTGGATGAACTCGAGGAAGCCCATCGTCGCCCGGAGCCGGCGAGCGGTGTCGGTCCCGGTGCCGGCCGCCTCGAGCATCAGTTTGACGCTGTCCTCCCAGCGGGTCAGGAAGCGGTCCTGGCGCATCATCGACTCGTACCAGAAATCGTCCTGGACCACGTAGACGTCGCGCCGGCTGCCGGGGTCGCGTTCCCGGCTGGCCAGCCGCATCTGGAGCAGATAGCGGACCGCCCCGGAGATCGCGGCCGGGCTCGCCTGGAGTTGGTCGGACAGGTCCGCGGCAGTCATCCGGCCCTGCTCGCTGCCCAGGATGGCGGCGAAAACGCGGGCGGCCATCCGCGGCCAGCCCGTCTCGGCCAGCAGGTTGCCGAACTGCTCGGCGTACCGCTGGACCGCCTCGTCGTCTCGGTGTGCGCTCACCACCCCATCATCTCCTCCCGGTGACCGAAAAACCTGACTTGTGAGAGACGCGTTAGAAAGATTCACAAACTTCTGAATGAAGTGTACCTTCTGAAACATGACATCAGCCATCGTCGTCTCCGGACTGCACAAGTCCTTCGGGAGTACCCACGCCCTCGACGGCCTCGACCTCGACGTCGCGACCGGCGAGGTGCACGGCTTCCTCGGCCCGAACGGCGCCGGGAAGTCCACCACCATCAGAGTCCTCCTCGGGCTGCTCAAGGCTGACGCGGGGGAGGTGTCGTTGCTCGGTGGTGATCCGTGGCGGGATGCGGCGCAGTTGCACAGGCGGCTCGCCTACGTTCCCGGCGACGTCAACCTGTGGCCGAACCTGTCCGGTGGCGAGGTGATCGACCTCCTCGGCCGGCTGCGCGGCGGGCTGGACCCGAAGAAGCGCGACGACCTGCTGCAGCGGTTCGACCTGGACCCGACGAAGAAGGGCCGCGCGTACTCCAAGGGCAACCGGCAGAAGGTCGCCCTGGTTGCGGCGCTCGCCTCGGACGTCGAGTTGCTGATCCTCGACGAGCCCACCTCCGGCCTCGACCCGCTGATGGAAGAGGTGTTCCGGCAATGCATCGAGGAGGAGCGCCACCGTGACCGGACCGTGCTGCTCTCGTCGCACATCCTGTCCGAGGTCGAGGCGCTCTGCGACCGGGTCAGCATCATCCGCCGCGGCAAGGTGGTCGAATCCGGCACACTCGCCGGGTTGCGTCACCTCACCCGGACCTCGATCGAGGCGGAGCTCTCGTCCGCGCCGGTGGGACTCGAGCGGCTGCCCGGCGTACACGCGCTCGATGTCGAGGGCAACCGGGTGCGCTGTGAGGTCGACACCGCTCAGCTGGACAGCCTGATGAAGGAACTCGCCGGGGCGGGGATCAAGAGCCTGGTGGCCCAGCCGCCGACCTTGGAAGAGCTGTTCCTGCGGCACTACGAAGACGACGGGGTTGCGTTGGAGGCGGCGTCGCGATGAACGACTTCGCTGGTACTGCGACGTTGGTGCGCCTCGCTCTGCGGCGCGACCGGGTCTTGCTGCCGATTTGGATCCTGGTGTTCGTCTCGATGGCGGCCGGCTCGGCGCAGGCGTCGATCGACCTCTACCCGGACGTCGCCTCGCGGGTGTCCGCGGCCAACACGACCAACTCGTCACCGGCCCTGGTTTCCTTGTACGGAAGGATTTTCGACCCCACCTCGCTCGGTGAGGTGTCGTTGTTCAAGCTGACCTCGTTCGGCGCGCTGCTGGTTGCGCTGCTCGCCGCGATGCTGGTCGTGCGGCACACCCGCACCGAGGAGGAGGCCGGGCGACTGGAGTTGCTGAGCGCCGGCGTACTGGGCCGGTACGCCGCGGTGACGGCTGCCCTGATCGTCTCGGGCGGCATGGTGATCGTGCTCGGCCTGCTGACTTCGCTGAGCCTGATCGGTGTCGGGCTCGGTGTTTCGGGGTCGCTGGCTTTCGGGTTGGTCTGGATCACGGCCGGGCTCGTCTTCGCCGGAGTGGGTGCGGTGACGGCCCAACTCACCGAGGGTGCCCGTGCCGCGAACGGGTTGACGGCCGTAGTACTGGGTGTCAGTTACGTACTCCGCGCGCTCGGCGACTCGGCTGCTTCGGACGGTCCGCGGTGGATCTCCTGGCTGTCGCCGATCGGGTGGTCGCAGCAGATCCGGGCTTATGCGGGCGACCGCTTCTGGGTCGCTTTGTTGCCCTTGGCATTGATGGTGATTCTGGTGGCAGCGGCGTACCGGCTGCTCAGCCGGCGCGACATCGGTGCGGGTCTGGTCCGGCCGCGTCCGGGGCCCGCTACGGCCTCGCGGTGGTTGCGCTCACCGCTGGCGCTGGCCTGGCGGCTGCACCGAGGTTCCTTGTATGCCTGGGGATTCGGGTTCCTGCTGCTCGGGTTCATCGTCGGCAACATCGCCAGCAACGTGGAAGGCTTCGTCAACAGCGACAGTGCCCGCAAGATGGTCGAGAAGCTCGGCGGCGTCGAGGGAATCACCGACGCCTTCCTGTCGACCGAGATGGGCATGCTCGGGCTGATCGCCACCGCCTTCGGCATCCAGGCCGCGCTGCGCCTCCGCAGCGAGGAGACCTCTTTGCGCGCAGAACCCTTGCTGGCAACAGGAATCACCCGCACCCGCTGGCTGGCCAGCCACGTTCTGATGGCGCTGTTCGGCACTTCCGTCCTGGTCCTCGTCGGCGGCCTGGGTTCCGGCATCTCCAGCGGCGCCTCCCTGGGCAACATGAACCGCCAACTCGGCCGCATGCTCGCCGCCGCCCTGGTCCAGCTCCCAGCCATCTGGCTGGTGACAGCCTTGGTAGTCATCCTCTTCGGCCTGGCCCCCAAACTCGTCACCGCCGCCTGGGCCCTCTTCGCCGCCTTCCTCCTCCTGGGCCAGTTCGGCCCGATCTTCAACCTCCCCCAATCGGTCATGGACATCTCGCCCTACGCCCACACCCCCCGCCTCCCCGGCGGCACCTTCACCCTCACCCCCGTCCTCGCCCTCCTGGCCATCGCCGCAGCCCTCCTGACCGCCGGCTTCGCCACCTTCCGCCACCGAGACCTCACCACCTGACCCAGCCGCGGGGTGGGCCCGGTCCGAGGGGTCCGGCCCACCCCGTACTCCGCCCGAAACCACCTCCTGCGCGGACCCCAACTGCAACAAGCGGCAATTCCGGCCCCGCGGCCCCCACTCCCTGTTACGCTCCCCGCGCTCGGGGTGAGCATTCTGGGGAGGATCTTTGTCAGCCAAGCCCAGCGCGCGTTCCGTCGCGCCCAAACGGTCTCGCGTGTTCGTTCTGATGGCGATCGTCGTCGCCTTACTTGGCGCTCTACTGCAGCCGGCCACGGCCACGGCCACGGCCACAGCCGCGGATCCGCAGCCCACGCCAACGCAGCCCGGCAAGGCCGGTCCCGCCGCGCCTCCCGCGGGCAAGAAGGCAAAACCCGAGCACGCGCGCCCACCGGGCCTGGAACTGACAAGACCGTCGAAGTCCACCGCTGAGACCATCGCCGCGTGCTCCGGCGCACTGGGCGGCGGCGTCATTCTCACCTGTGACTCGGCCACTTCAGACGACGTTCACACGTACTCCCTCACCACGGCGAAGCCACAGGAATCGGTGCTCTTCCGGCTGACCGGCATGCCGGACCTGCACGTCGAGGCCTACGTGCCGAACGGTGACGAGTCGACCTGCTTCATCCAGCAGGGAACGACCAAATGCGACTTCGCCGTACCCGGCACGCACACCGTGACTCTCCACGTGTACAGCGGGAGCGGTTCGTACAAGTTCTCGGCAGTCGGTCTGGACGACGCGCCTTGCAAGACCTTGGCCGCACATGACCTCGCGGTCGGGTCCGCCGGAACGCCGGGCCAGCTCGTCGACGGTCAATTCGGTGACTGCTTCCAGTTCAGCGGTGCGGCCGACGAAGTGTTCCGCTTCGGCGCCGCCGTCAGTACCGCGGTGGTTTACGACGCGTCCGGCGCCGTTGCCTGTTCGCCCGAATGGTCAGGCCGACTGGCCTGCAAGCTGACCGGTACCGGCCCGTACCGGGCTTTCGTGACCCAGCTTGCCGGAGTCAACACCGGATACACCTTCCATTTGGTGAAGCTGAACTCACCGGTCGGCTGCGCACCGTTGCCGCTCGCACCCTTCGGCGATCCTGGCGACGCGGTAGCGACCGGTGACCTGGCCCTGGGGCAGATGGCTTGCCGGACGGTGACGGCGACGGCCGGAAGGCACTGGATCCAGAATGAGAACAGCGTTCCGGACCAACCGGCTGCCGACAGCGAGGTCTACGGCCGGCAGGGCGAAGAGGCTTGTACAGAAGGCACCTCTCGGCAGACGTGCACCTTGGCTGCTGACGGTACCTACACCATCCTGCTCGAGAACCGCGAGACGGCTGCCGGCTTCACGTTCCGGCTGTCCGTGCTGGAGTTGGCCAAGAGCACTGGCTGTGCTCCAGTAGTCGGGACGAGATGGGATCTTCCGCAACTGCACAAGACCGCCGCCTCCACTCTCAGCCTGGACTGCCAGCCGATCGACGCAGTGGCCGGCGAGCGGATCCTCGCTCGTCAGGTGGTGGAGTCCGACGGCCACTTCACCACCATCGTGGACGGATCAGGCGAAGACGCCTGCGACCCCGAGGGCAACTACGACGGCTGCCTGTTGAAAGGCACCGGTCCCTTCCGGGTGTTGTCGGGCGCAGCCGTCGGCGATCCCGAGTACGTGCTGGACATCGGGCGGCTCTCCGACCCGATCGGGTGCACGTCGGCTCAAGTGAGCTCTTTCAACCAGACGCCGCCGACAGCCCCGGCCGGGAGTCGCTGCCGGACGTTGACGGTCAGCACGCAAGCGCAGTACGTCATCGATGACGGCACCGGCCACAGCCGCGGTGCCTACGGCGAAGACGGCGTCGCTCGGTGCAGTGATCTGCCCAACTGCGAGTTGCCTGCGGGCAAGTACACGATCGTCGCCTCCGCTACGACACCGGTGTCCATCTTCCCGATCACCTCGACAGCAGGGTGCGCCGCCCAGCCGGCTGACACATTTGCCGCGCGGAGCGGCGTGCTGGCCGGCCGTGCGCAGTACGACTGTCTGACGCTGTCCAGCGCCGTCGGCTCCGAGGTGCTGCCGGTGGAACCTGCCGGCCGGATGAAGACCGAAGGCCGGATCGTCGACGCGGACGGCAGCTACGTGTGCGGTTGGCAGTCGTGGCTCGACCCCTCCACCTGCAAGCTGACCGGCCAGGCACCATATCGAGCTCTGATCCACCGCAGCCCGTACCAGGAGAACAACAACTACTCCTTCGCTGTGCCGCGGATCGACTCACCAGGCCCTTGTGCCGCATTTCCTCAGCACGATTTCAGTACGACGACCGGAACTGCTCTGACGCTCAATGCAGCGAGGTTCATCACCTGCCTCACGATCGCCGCGGGCAGCCACAGTGCGATGGAGGCGTTCCAGTACGCCCGGACGGCGACGACCGGCATGGCCCGCATCTTCGTCAAGACGCCGGGGGAGGGGCTGTGTGACGGACCTGCCGGTACGGCGGAGTTCACCTGGTGCCCGATGACCGCAGGGAAGGCGTACACCGCTCTCGTCGTGGGCAGCGACCAGTCGGCGGCGTACCAGGTGGCGCGGCGCGACATCACCTCGACTGCCAAGGGGTGTTCGGGAATCCTCTCGAGCAACATTGGCGCCACGGCCGGCACCGGCACCATTGCCGATGGGGCGGCTCTGCGGTGTTTCCGCGTGACGAGTGCGGCAGTCGACCAGTACGTCGTGAACACTCGTGGCGCGGCCAGCGTCGGGGCGACGGTCTTCCGTCCGTCGGGTCAGATCGTCTGCAAGACGTTCGGAGAGCTGCGGTGCTCGGTCAACGGCTCCACCGGCTATCAGGTGATCGTCTGGAGCGACCCGAACTTCGGTACGCCGGGCGCGTTCAAGCTGGAAGCGGCGCGCCTCTCGACCGCGGCCGGTCCCGCTCCGGAATGTGTACGGGCGCCGTCCGCTGCCTACGGATTCGGCCCGTTGACCGGCGAGGTGAACGCCACGAAGACGATGAACTGCGTGACGTTCCCGCTCGGGAAGACCGACCAGGTCAGCGGCACCGCGGTCAATACGGTCAGCGGCGGCCCCGTCCCGCATCTTTACGGCCGTTCGGCCAACGGGGCCGACAACTGCATGTGGGGCGCCGAGCCGCTCGGCACTTTCGACTGCTGGGGAAACTTCGAGGCCGGAACCGTCTCCGAGATGATGTTGTTCGGGTTGCCCGAGACGCAGACCAGCTTGAAGTACACGGTGTCCGCCACGTGTCAGCAGCCGTTGTGTGGGGGAGCCGTCTTCGGGGTCACCAGTGCGGCGCCGAAGACCGGGGTTGTCGGGACGACGGTGAATGTGACGCTGAAGGGGAGCGCGTTGCATTCCAAGGATGTGGTGCGGTTGACGGCGGCGGGGAAGCCGGCGATCACCGGGGTGATGCGTTCGGTGACCGCGGATCGGACGACGTCGGTGTATGCCTTCAACCTCACGGGTGCGGCGCTCGGCGTACGGAATGTAGTGGTGGATTCGTTCGCCGGTGCGTCCGCGACATTGCCGAACGCGTTCACCGTGCTGGGAGCGGCATCCCGGGCCACCAAGGCTCCGGTGCTGAGTCAGACACCGCAGGTGAATCACACCGTGGTGGTGTCGACAGGCACGTGGTCGCCGACATGCTCCTCGTACGGCTACCAGTGGTACTCCGGCGGCGTGGCCCTCACCGGAGCAACCAAGACCAGCTTGTTGCTGACAGCATCAACCGCCAACAAGACCCTGTACGCCGCCGTCACCTGCACCCGCCCCAGCTACGCCACAGGCCGAGCCCTCAGCAACACCGTCACCGTCCGCCCCTGACCGCAGAGGACTGGGCCCGTCCGGATCGTCTCGGCGCGGGCCCCGTCGACTGCGCCCGAGCTCGGTGGCGTATGCGACGGTCCAGGTGACGCAGAAACCGACGAGCAGTGTGACCCAGATCATCCGGACCCATGCAGTTTGGCACCCGAACTGTATGGGTTGTCGCTGTTGGTCACAATCAGCGATCTCTAGGATCCATAGCGCATCAACGGGCTCGGGGGCGAGTCTTAGGAGCAGTGGGGCCGATGTATCGGTGGGGTCTGTCCAATTTCAGCGGATCGATGACGCGACGTGCGATTTCAGCAACGTGTGCGTTGACAGCGGGGGTCTTGGGGTGGTTGGCCGTTGCGCCGGGAAGCCATGCTCCGGCGGCCGCTGTTGCGAACGTTGCCGACAGCCGGTCTGCAGTTCAGCAAGCGGCCGATTCGGGCGCCCCGGTCGAGGTGCTGCAGAAGCGCACCGAAGACTCGAAGACGTTGGCGAATCCGGACGGCACCTTCACCCTCGAGCAGTCGGCGGTGCCAGTCCGCAAGAAGAAAGACGGTCAGTGGGTTGATCTCGACCCCACCTTGGCTCGCGGCCAGGATGGCTTGATCCGGCCGAAGGCCACCGCGGTCGACATGGTGTTTTCGAGCGGCGGTACCGGTCCGCTCGTAGTTCTCGACTCGGACGACAGAAAGCTGAAGCTGACCTGGCCGACCGCACTGCCGACCCCGACCGTTCAAAGCGACAGCCTGACCTATCCGTCCGTATACCCAGGTGTTGATCTGCGGATCAGCGTCACGAAGGAATCCTTCTCCGAGGTTCTCATCGTGCACACCCGGCAAGCCGCGCAATTGCCTGAGCTGCAGCAGGTCCAGCTGGCGCTGGATGCGCCTGGTCTGCAGATGCGCCGGACAGCGGGGGGAACCGTAGAAGCAGTCGACAACTTCGGCGAGGCAGTGTTCTCGGCGCCAAAGCCTGCGATGTGGGACTCCAGTGGAGACGGCGACCTACAACCGCCGTCGGCCGATCGTACCGAGGAGCCGCTGGAAGGTGACAGCGTTGCGACCATGCCCGTGGCTGTGACTCAGAACAGCTTGACGGTCACGCCCGTACGGTCCCTCATCGATGATCCAGCAACGGTCTACCCCTTGCATGTAGATCCGCCTTTCACCGGAGTTCGGGTGGCGCGGTCAATGATCAATGAGCACTATCCGACCACGTCCAGTTGGGGCTGGGGTGGTGACGAGGGTGTCGGTTACCAATCGTACGAACCGTGGAGCCGCAAGCGCCTCCTCTTCGGGTTCAGCGTCGGTCAGATCGCCGGTGCCGATGTTCAGTCCGCCGTCTTCAGCGCCTACGAAACCTGGTCCGCCTCCTGTACTCCGAAGGTGGTCGAGGTCTGGAAGGTCGCGAAGTTCACCGACGCGACGACCTGGAGCAACGGCTCCGGCTCCGGGATCTGGAAGCAGAAGCTGAGCTACGCCACTGCGGCGCATGGGCGTGATGGCTGCGATCCCGGAGGCTACTGGGTACCGTTTGCGGTTCCGACGGCTGTTGATGAGGTAGTCAGCGCGCACGGTTCGACCGTCTACCTAGGAATGCGCGCGTCCAGCGAAACCGACGAACTGGCCTGGAAGCGATTCCGCTACGACGTCAAGCTATCGGTCACCTACAACTACCCGCCGACCATCGTCGATCCACATACCAAGGATCCTTACACGGCGTGTGTGACGACCAGCGCAAGCGATCCCGTGATCGGCGACAACACGCCGATTCCGGTCGTCTCGATCGTCGATCCGGACACAACTGATGATGGCCAGCATGTGTGGGCCGACTTCGAGATGCGTCGGGCAGTCGACCAATCTCCGTTCTTCACTTACACCACTGCAGCCAAGAAGGGCGGCTCGGGTATCTACTTCGAACCGCCGCCCGAGGCAGTCGCCCATCAACCTTTGTGGTCGAACACGACCTATGTCTGGCGGGCTCGTGCACACGACGGTGTCACGACCTCGCCCTGGTCGACAGGTTGTCTCTTTTACGTAGATACCACCAAGCCTCTGGCGCCGATCATCACAGTAGAGCCGGTTGCCTCGAGCTATCCGATGAACCAGCCCGTCACCATCCGACTGTCACCCAACGGGGAAACTGATCTGACGAGATATGGCTACGCCATCAACGACGACGCACCAGGACCAAACTCGCTGTCCTTGTCGGCGGCCTCGTTCACGACGACCCCTTCGGCGTTCGGCACCTGGTCTGTCAGTGCTTGGAGTTACGACCAGGCAGGAAATCAGAGCGCCCAGAGGACGACGGTCCTCCGAGTTCAAGGTACTGATCCGGTCGGCAGGTGGCCTATGGACGAGGGATCGGGCGTGTTCACCGCAGATGAGGGCAGTGGCAAGCACGGAATGAATCTCAGTCCCCAAGCCACCTGGGAAGAGGGCAATCACGGTGCCTCAGAAGGAGACCACTCCGTCTATCTTCACGGCCTGCAGACCAGTGGCGATACGACCGCGACGGCAGCATCCAACATCATCGATACCAGCCAGAACTTCACTGTCGCGGCGCGGGTCAAATTGGACATCAAGAGCAACCGTCAGGTCATCGTCAGCGAAGATCAGCCCGGGAGGAGCAGTTTCGCTCTCGGTACGAGTGAAATGACCTGGACCGGCAGGGATGGTTCGGAACCGGAGGATCAGTCCGACCGCTGGGTCAAGTGGAACTTCACGGTCTCGACCAGCAACGGACCTGTGACCGCCGAGACTGATTTCGTCAACTACCGGGCCGGCGACTGGGCCCATGTGGTGGGGGTTTTCGACAGATCAACGCGCGATCTGAAGATCTATGTCAATGGCATCCAGCAGCAGAAGAAAGAGGGCGGAACCGCGCTGTCCACGAAGATCCCGGTCAGGACTTCGGTTGTGGACGGAACCGGCCCGTTCCGGACTGGGTTCGGCATCGACAACAGTGCCGTCAACTACTGGTTCCGCGGCCTCGTCGAGGACGTCAACATCTACGACGGGCTGATCGGCGATGACGCAATCCAAGCCCTTGCGCTAGGCAACAACTAATGACTGACAACGCCAAATCACGGAGCGCACATATGCGACGTTTCAGGTCTATTCTGGTCACCCTCATCGGCATCAGTCTCGTGGCCGGTGTGGCCTCCTACGTGCCAGAAGCTGAAGCGAAGGCCTACAGCAGGCCGGCCCCGGCGACGCAACAGGACGAGTCTGTCGTCGGCCATGACCTGCAGGTGCCTCCGACCGACCGGCCGGATCCAACGGCGGTTGCAGCCCAGAAGGAAACGCCGCGGCCGATCTGGCCGGGAGCGTCCGATGCGACGGTCACGCTCCCGACGCCAGCCAAGGCTCTCGCTGCAACGCCAACTCCGGTATCTCTACAGCGGGTCGGGGACTCACCGGTGTCCGTGTCTCCGGCTCCGGCGGACGGGAAGGCCAAGTCATCCGATGCTCCCTCCTCGGTTCGCGTGGAGGTGTTCGACCAGCAGCGGACGCAGGAGCTGGGTGTCAAGGGTCTCGCGCTCCGGCTGGCCCGTACCGACGGAGTGGCGTCGCCGGGTCGGCTCCGTGTGAAGGTCGACTACTCCTCATTCAGGTACGCGTACGGAGCGGACTGGGGAAGTCGCCTCCGACTCGTCCAACTTCAGTGCTCGAGCGAGAAGACCTGCGAGCGGTCAACCGTCGTGCCGAACGGCGCGAACGATGGTAAGGCCGGAACCTACACGGCCGATGTCGCCGTCGCTGAAGGTGTTTCGGCCTTCGCGTTGTCGGCAGCTCCGTCAGGCCCATACGGCTCCTACGCCGCGTCCACCCTGGCTGCCGCCTCTACCTGGAATGTCGGCAAGCAGACTGGCGACTTCACATGGAGCTATCCGTTCCGCATGCCACCCGGCACCGCCGGCCCTCGTCCTGAGTTGTCGATCGGGTACTCGTCAGGTTCGGTGGACGGCCAGACCGCCTCGACCAACAACCAACCGTCGTGGCTGGGCCAGGGGCAGTCTCTCGAGGCCGGCTTCGTTGAGCGCAAGTACGTGTCCTGCGCGGATGACATGGGCGCGGGCGCAAACAACACGACCAAGACTGGCGACCAGTGCTGGAAGTCGAACAACGCGACGTTGTCGCTGGGCAGCCATTCGAGCGAGCTCCTCTGGGATGCCACCCAGGAGACGTGGAAGCTCCGCAAGGACGACGGTTCCCGGATCGAGCACCTGACCGGAGCCGTCAACGGTGACGGCGGTGAGGACATTGCCGCCGGCAAGGGCGATGGTAAGGGTGAGTACTGGAGGCTGACGACCGCCGACGGCACGCAGTACTACTTCGGCCTCAATCCTCCCGCCTATGCGACGACACCAACCAATTCGGTCGACACAGTCCCTGTCTTCGGCAACAACTCCGGCGAGCCTTGCTATAAGGGCGGCACTGCTTTCGCCACGTCGTACTGCCAGCAGGCTTGGCGCTGGAACGTCGATCGTGTCGTCGATCGGTCCGGCAACGTGATGACCTATCGGTACGTTAAAGAGACGAACAACTACGGCCGGAACAACAACACAGCTGTTTCGACCTACGATCGCGCGTCATATCTCAGTTCCATCGAGTATGGCGAGAAGCTTGGCGCCGACACCGGTGTACCGCCGGCTCGGGTCATCTTCGGCGTGACCGAGCGTTGTCTGCCCAGTGGCACACTCACTTGCGCACCTGCCCAACTGACAGCCGCAACTGCAACAAGCTGGCCGGACGTTCCGTTCGATCAGATCTGTACCTCCGCCAGCACCTGCCCGAATCAGACGTCACCTGCCTTCTTCACGAGGAAGAGGCTGTACACGCTCTACACCCAAGTGCTGACACCGGACGGCACAGCGCGCACAGTCGACAGTTGGGCCTTCACCCAGACCTTCCCGGACCCGGGCGACAGCACGGCGCCGGCGCTCTGGCTGAACAGCATCCAGCACACGGGGATGGTGGGCGGCCAATCCACAGATCCGTTGGTCAGTTTTACCAAGATCGCCAAGCCGAATCGGGTTGCGGGGTTCCTCGCGGGTGGCTTCCCGATGAACAAGTACCGGGTCTCCAGCGTGAAGACAGAGTCCGGTGCACAGATCTCGGTCAACTATTCAGGAGCTGAGTGCACCTACACGGCGGTGAAAGATGCCGATCCGGCGACGAACACCCGGCGCTGCTTCCCGGCGTACTGGACGATCGAGGGAGGCAGTAGTCCAACGCTGCATTGGTTCCACAAATATGTCGCAACGCAGCTGGTCGAAGACGACCTGGTCACCGACGCACCAGACAAGGTCACGACGTACACCTATTCAGGCGATGCGGCCTGGCACTACGACGACAACGACCTGACACAGCCCAAGTACAGAACATGGGGTGACTGGCGCGGCTACGGAACGGTGTATGAACAGGTCGGGCCTGTCGGTCTACAGACCTCGACAAGCACCCTGTACTTCCGTGGCATGCACGGAGATCGCGCGTCCGCGTCCGGTGGCACCAAAACTGTGAATGTGGTCGACTCTGCGAAAACCTCGTACGCCGACTTCGAGCGGCTGAACGGCTACGTGCGGGAGGAGATCACCTACAACGGAGCGGGCGGTGTCGAGGTGACCGGCACAATAAACACGCCTTGGCTCAAGCAGACTGCAACCGGTGATGGCCACGCAGCCACTCTTCTCAACACGTCGTTCACCCGGATTCGCACACGGCTGGCGGATGGCAGCTACCGAGTGGCCGGTGTCGACACCGACTTCGACACCTTCGGAATGCCTACAGCGATCAGTGACATCGGCGATGTGTTGAAGGGCGACGACGATCGCTGCACACGGTTGACGTACGTCCGCAATCTCGACGCGGGCGTCGGCATCACGGACACCGTGAGTCGTGAAGAGAAGGTCGCAGTCAGCTGCGACCTCACCCCCAACCGGCCGGCGCAGGTGATCTCTGACGAACGCACCTATTACGACAAGCACACCGACCTGGCAGCGAAGCCGACGGCGGGCCTCGTAACGAAGGTCGAGACGATGACCGGTTGGAACGGCGCTGCGGTGTACGAGCAGCGCACGCGGATGGCATACGACACGCTCGGTCGCACGGTGGAAACTTACGATGGCCTCGATCGGCTGACGAGCAGCGTGGAGTTCGTTCCGGCGACCGGCGGACCAGTTACTCAGACGAAGACGACAGATGCCGCGGGCAACGTCAGTGTGTCGACACTCGAGCCCGCTTGGGGATCGCCGACGGTCGAGGTCGACCCCAACGGCAAGCGGACGGATCTGGCCTACGACGCTTCGGGTCGCCTGACAGGCGTCTGGCTGGCGGATCGACCGAAGTCGGCAGGAGGCATCGCGTCGGTCAGCTTCTCCTACCTGTTGTCCAACACGGCCGGGCAGCCGAACGTGGTGACTACGCAGGAACTGAAGCCGAACGGCGCGTACAAAACCACCCAGACGCTTCTGGACGGCCTCCTCCGGCAGCGGCAGGTGCAGACGCCGGGAGCCAACGGCACCGGACGCCTCATCACCGACACCAAGTACGGAAGCCGGGGTGTCGTAGCCAATGAAGGTGGTCCGTACTACGAGGCCACCACTGCGCCAACCAACAAGGTGTATGACGTCCTCGAGCAGAACCTGCCCGCCCAGACCGTCTACACCGTCGACGGTGTCAACCGAGTCACGACTGCAGTGTTCAAGACTGAGGGCGCCGAGCGCTGGCGCACTTTGACGTCGTACGGAGGCAACTACGTGGCGGTGGATCCGCCCGCAGGTGCGACGCCGACGATGACCTTCAGCGACATTCGGGGCAACACGACTGAGCTGCGTCAGTATCAAGGCGCCGACGCGACCGGCGCATACGACAGCACGACCTACACCTACACTTCCGACGACCAGTTGGCCACGGTGAAGAACGCGGGCAACAGCGTTTGGACCTACACCTATGACCTCCGTGGCCGACAGATCTCGGCGAGCGATCCGGACAAGGGCACGACTACGTCGACGTACGACGACGCCGACCGTTTGGCGTCGAGCAAGGACGCCCGCGGGCAATCACTGTTCTACGACTACGACGTTCTCGACCGTAAGACTGCCGTACACAGCGGCTCTACCACCGGCCCTGTGCTCACTTCATGGAAGTACGACTCACTCGGCAAGGGTTTGCTGACCTCGTCGACACGAGTGGTCGACGGCAACAGTTACGAGTCCGCGATCACCGGGTATGACGACCTGAACCGGCCGACCGCGACCCAGATCACGATCCCTGCGTCTGAGGGCAAGCTCGCCGGCGTCTACACCTCGTCGACTGAGTTCAACCCTGACGGGAGCGTTTCGAAGGTCAAGTTGCCTTCGGTGCCCGGGCTTCCGCAGGAGACCGTTCAGACGATCTACGACCCGGCCGGCAACCTGCAGGCGGTCGGCGGCTGGACTTCGTACGTGGTCGGCGCACAGTACTCCTCGTACGGTGAGCCGACTCGCTACACCATGGGCGACGTCATTGGACACAAGTCGACCTTCCAGGGGTTCACGTACGAGCCTGGAACCCGGCGCCTGACGAGCATGAAGGTCGACAGGGAGAGCCAGACAACGACCGATGACGCCTTCAACTACACCTACGATGCCGCCGGGAATATCACTGCGCTGGCGCACTCGCAGATGCAGGGCGCGAGTACGGATCGGCAGTGCTTTGCCTACGATTACCTGCGCCGGATGACGGAGGCACGTACGACGTCGAACGCGTCCTGTGCGACTGCGCCGACGACCGGGACGATGGGTTCGACCTATCCCTACTGGCGCGGTTACGAGTACTGGAAGTCGGGCAACCGCTCGAAGGTCACCGACTATGCAGCCGCCGGCAACACCACCACGACGTACGCATACCCCGTCGGAACTGCGCCGCACCCGCACGCGGTAACAGGCGTGAGTTCAAGTGGCCCAGCGGGAACTTCGGCTGACACATACGGCTACGACGCGGCGGGCAATATGTCGACGCGGACTGTATCCGGCGATACGGACACCTTCGCTTGGGATGCAGAGGGTCGGCTGCAATCGGTGACCGGAGCGGCCGGCAAGACCGACTTCGTGTATGACGCCGAGGGGGAGCGGCTGATCAAGCACGACCCGACGGGGGCAACCTTGTATCTCGGTCAAACCGAGATCCGACTGGACAAGGCTGCAGACTCGGTTTCCTCGACGCGCTACTACCAGTTCAATGGCGCGACGGTTGCGATGCGGACGAGTTCAACGCAGGTGACGTCCCTGATCGCGGACCCGCAGGGCACCGCGACCGTCAGCGTGGACGTCCAGACTGATCAGCTGGTCCGTCGTTGGATAGATCCATTCGGTGTTCCTCGTGGCGAGGACGCAAACTGGAAGTCGGACGCGCGCGGGTTCGTCGACGGCAAGTTGGATGATTCCACTGGTCTGACGCATCTGGGTGCCCGGGAGTACGACCCGAAGCTGGGCAAGTTCATCTCGGTGGATCCGTTGGTGGACATCACGGATCCGCAGACGCTGAACGCCTACGCCTACTCGAACAGTAACCCGGCCACTTTCAGCGATCCCGACGGCACCATGTTCCTTGGCAGCAAGGGCGACGAGGGCACCGAGTCCCGCGGTACGACGTCGGTCGTCGAGCAGAAGCAAACCCAGAAGAAGAAGACCGGCAGCTACTGGCTCCCCTACAAGGGTTACAGCGGCAAAGAGATCACCAACGAGGCCGAGGCTGACATCGAGTCGAAGATCACGGCTCATTCGGAGACGGTGCGGGTCGCGAAGGAGCGGATCAAGCGAGTCATCAAGGACCTGGTGAAGATCGTCGCTGACGAGTTGGGCATC
Organism: Kribbella voronezhensis; assembly: GCF_004365175.1. Classification (NCBI taxonomy): domain Bacteria; kingdom Bacillati; phylum Actinomycetota; class Actinomycetes; order Propionibacteriales; family Kribbellaceae; genus Kribbella; species Kribbella voronezhensis. Next base: position 5,804,517 of record NZ_SOCE01000001.1, read on the forward strand.
ACCGACGCCTTGAACTGCTTTACGAACGGCGACATCGGCTCCTGCGTCGCAACCGGCGTCACCATCTTGGCCTCCTTCGCCGGCGGCATAGCCGGCAAGATCCTCGCCAAATACGGCTCTCCTTGGAAGTGGAAGAAGGGCATAGAACTAGTCGGCAACCTCAAGAACCTAGCCGGCAAAGCCATCACCGCCATCAAGGACCTCCTGAAGGCCGGCAAATGCAACTCCTTCGTCCCAGGCACCAAAGTCCTACTCGCCGACGGCACCAGCAAACCGATAGAACAGGTGAAAGTAGGCGACAAGGTCAAGGCGACCGACCCAGCAACAGGCAAAACCAAGGCCGAACCAGTGGTCGCAACGATCATCGGCCAGGGCGCCAAACACCTGGTCAACGTCGCCGTCACCAGCGGCAAACCCGGCGGCGCTACCACAACGGCCAACCTCGTCGCGACCGACGGACACCCCTTCTATCTTGCGTCCGAACACCGTTGGGTAGTCGCCACTGAACTGACAACCGGTGACAACCTCCAACCATCGACGCCGGGGGTCGAAAGTCATGTCACCGCCATCACCCGCTACGACGCCACCGCTCGAGTCCACAACCTCACCATCGGCGCCATCCACACCTATTATGTGCTCGCAGGCGCCACACCCGTCCTCGTACACAATTGCGGCGGCCCCGTGCATCTGTCGGATGAAGTAATCGACACGCATGTTCTGCCGAATCATGGCGCAGGCACACCGGGCGAAGGGACAAAGTTCCACGAGGACCTCGATCCGGACGACTTCGGATCGCTTGCGAACGAGGCAGTAAGCGGATCGCCGGTGCCAAGTCGGGTCGACTCGGTGACTGGCAACCATGCTCACGACCATGACTTCGGCCCCGGTCGGACGATAAGTGAAGACGGAAGCACTAGGATGCGTGTCTGGGTTGATCCAGACCGTAATGTACGTACGATGCACCCGCTATAGCCTCGAAAGTGAAAGCCATGTCGCTAGAGATCAAGCATTGGCGCGAGGCGCCGCCGAATCGAGTGGGTTGGGAGCACCGTCGAGCGCCTGCCCAAGCCAGCAGTGCCGACTTGCTGTGGTATTTCTTTCCCGGAGACGTTGAGGTGGCTTATGGTGGCGCCGCCTTAGCTTCCAGGGGTGCGTCGGTGCCGGCACTGCATTTTGTCGCCGGAATAATCGGAGCCAGAGACACCCTGGCTGCCGGTGACGACGCTCGGTACACGTACAGTTTTACAGAAGCCGATCAATGGATTGACTTCTGGGCTGATAAGAAAGTCCATATTGAATGCAATTTTTCAGACAGCGTATTGACCATCCCGCTTGAAGAATTTTCGCGTGAAGTGTGCGACTTTGCTAGACGTGAAATCGACGATCTAGTGCTTGAGTATCCCGCATTGCTGATGCATCCGCTGGTGCGTGATCTTCTGCGCAAATGCGACGATGGCAAGGTGATATAGCGTTTGCCTCGATGGCGGGAGGCCGGAATTCGGCAGTAGTCGAGTCGATGGTCTATCGAGGCGTTGGGATACTCTCGGTTCCCCGCGGGCCGGGGTTGGCGTTATGCGTAACGACCTATCCCGGCTGCCGGGCGACGACCCGCGGGAGAATACCAGCAAGGGCTTCCATGGCGCCGAGCGCCGGTTGACCCGACACCCGGCTCTGTGGCCCGCCCCACCACGACGAAATGGGCGACTGGCTGACGGATGACAAGATGGGAAACCAACGGTCGAGGGCCTCGGTCCGGGCGCAGCAGCCTCGCTGCTGTTTACGTCAGGCTGGCGGGCACCCCGAGCGCCCATCATCATCGCTAGGAGCTGGTCACGTAGGGCCGGATCGAACGGCACATCTCCTGGAGAAGTCGTTGATGATTGAGACGATCGCTAATGACGTCATGGGTTGGTCGCGCCTGCGGACGGTCGGCATGCCGGTGCTGCGGAGGTTTGTGGTCAGGAACGAGCAGTCGGGGCAGGGGTGAGCTTGACCGCCGAGTCGGTGGACGGTGATTCGCGGCTGGAGACGACCTTCTTGGGGGTCGCCGGTCTGCAGGTGTCTTTGCCTGAAAATCCCGAGCCGGCGCGGTTGGACGTGCTTGACGTCAGCGATGTCGCCGCGGACGGGTTCGAGAACATCGGTTGTCGCGTGGCGGAGGGTGCGGGGTTCTTTGCGTTCTCGTGCAGTGGGTTCTTCGCTGTCGTGGTCCGCGGCGAGTGACGGGCCGGAGCTCGCTGACCGAAAGTCAGGCGCTGCCTCGGTGTTCTAGGTGGGTGTCGACGATGACTTGGGTTTCGGTGGGGGCCTCGCCGGTTAGTTGGGCCAGGAGGAGGCGGGTCATTTCTCGGCCCATTTCTTCGGTGGGCTGGAAGACCGAGGTGAGGGGTGGGTCGGTGTGGCGGCCGGCGGGGGAGCCGTCGAAGCCGATGACGGCGACGTCGGTGGGGATCTGGCGGCCGGCGGACTTGAGGACTCGCATGGCGCCGAAGGCCATCGGGTCGGAGGCGGCGAAGACGGCGTCGAGGTCCGGGGAGCGGTCAAGGAGGGCGGTCATGGCGCGGGCGCCGCTTTCCTCGCTGAAGTCGCCGTATTCGACCAAGGCGTCGCCGGCAACCTCGCGGAAGCCCTGGAGGCGGGCGACGCCGGCGGACATGTCCTGGGGGCCGGCGATGGTGGCGAGACGGCTGCGGCCCTGGTCCAGGAGGTACTGCGCCGCCTGCCGCGCGCCGATGGCGTTGTCGGCGTCGACGAAGGGAATGTCCTCGGCGCCTGCCAGTGGGCGGCCGCAGAGCACCAAGGGGAGTCCGCTGGCTCGTACCTTGGCCGGCAGTGGGTCGTCGGCGTGCTGGGAAAGCATCATCACGCCGTCGACGTGCTCCCTGGTGAGGAAGCGGCCGGCGCGGTCGCGTTCGGCCGAGCTCTGGACCATCGACAACCACAGTTGCAGGTGTGTCTGCGCCATCGCCGAACTGATGCCGCGGACGATGCCGGCGAAGTACGGCTCGGTGAAGAGGCGCTCGCCCGGTTCGGAGATCACCAGCGCGACACAGTCGGTACGCCGGGTGACCAGGTTGCGGGCGGCCCGGTTCGGCACGTAGCCCAGTTCGTCGATCGCCTTGAGTACGGCGGCGCGGGCGGCCGGACTGACCTGGGACGATCCGTTCACCACCCGCGAAGCGGTACCCCGCCCCACCCCCGCCCTCGCCGCGACGGTTTCGATGGTGGGACGGGATTCGGTCATGTCGCTAGCCTGCCTCGGATCAGATCGCCGTACCAATACGCGCTGCTCTTCGGGGTGCGTGTCTGTGTCTCGTAGTCGACATAGACCAGGCCGAAGCGCCGCGAGTATCCCCAGGACCACTCGAAATTGTCGAACAGCGACCAGCAGAAGTAGCCGCGCAGCGGCACCCCGGCGTCGATCGCCGCCTGACAGGCCCGCAGGTGACCGTCCAGGTAGCTGATCCGGTCGGGATCGCGGACCAGCCCGTCCGGATCCGGTACGTCGGCGAAGGCGGCGCCGTTCTCGGTGACGTACAGCGGCACCGGCGGGTACTCCACGGAAACGCGCTCCAGGACGCTGGTCAGCCCTTCGGCGTGGATCTCCCAGCCCATCGCGGTGACCGGCAAATCACCCTTGGAGAAGCCCACGTGCTCGCTGCCGGGCCAAGGCGAGGCGCCGCTACCGGCCGCACCGCCGTGCCCGTCGTCGCCGTTGCCTGCCTCACCAGTGACCACGTGCCGGCTGTAGTAGTTCACGCCCAGCATGTCGAGCGGGGTCGAGATGACCGACAGGTCTCCGTCGTGGACGTGCGAGAAGTCGGTCACCGCGGCGAGATCGGCCACCACGTCGGCCGGGTAGGACCCGAGCAGGACCGGGTCGAGGAAGAAGCGGTTCTGCAGCCCGTCGATCCGGCGGGCGGCGTCGACGTCGATCTCCCGCTCGCTCACCGGCACGACGTCGTACAGGTTGATCGTCACGCCGACCTGGTGACCGCCGGATCGAAGCAGACCCGCGGCCAGGCCGTGTCCGAGCATCAGGTGATGCCCCGCCCGAACCGCCGCCGCCGGATCCTGGCGACCTGGTGCGTGCACACCCGAGCCGTACCCGAGGAAGGCTGAACACCACGGCTCGTTCAACGTGGTCCACTGCCGGACCCGATCACCCAGTACTGCGCTGATCGCGCCGGCGTAATCGGCGAACCGCTCCGCCGTGTCCCGCTCCGGCCAGCCGCCGGCGTCCTCCAGCGGCTGCGGCAGGTCCCAGTGGTACAGGGTCGGCCACGGCTCGATCCCGGCGGCCAGCAGTTCGTCGATCAGCCGCGAGTAGAAGTCGACACCGGCCTGGTTGAGCGCGCCGCGACCGTTCGGCTGGACCCGCGGCCAGGCGATCGAGAACCGGTACGCCTGCAGGCCGAGGTCGGACATCAAGGCGACGTCCTCGCGGTACCGCTGGTAGTGCTCGATCGCCACGTCGCCGGTCTCGCCGCCGAGGACCCGGCCGGGCGTGTGCGAGAAGGTGTCCCAGATCGAGGGGCCGCGGCCGTCGGCGGTCGCCGCGCCCTCCACCTGGTAGGCGGCCGTGGCGGCGCCGAAAAGGAACCCGGGGGGCAGCTGCAGGCCGGTACCGGGCTCGGTCTGGCTCTCCGTTGTCACGACTTGATCGAACCTTCCATGATGCCGCCGATGATCTGGCGTCCGAACAGAATGAATACTGCGAACAATGGCAGCGTAGCCAAGGCCGTCGCAGCGAAGACCTGGGCGTAGTCGGTGTAGTACGCCGTCGCCAGCAGGCTGAGCGACAGCTGGACCGTCGGGGTGTTCGCGTCGAGGACGGCGTACGGCCAGATGAACTCGTTCCAGGTCTGCATGAAGGTGAGCAGACCGAGGACGGCCGCGGCGGGCCGCAGTACCGGCAGGACGACGTTCCAGTAGATCCGGAAGGTCGAGCAGCCGTCCACCCGGGCGGCCTCGACGAGTTCGTCGGAGATCGCCTCGGAGGCGTACTGGCGCATCATGAAGACACCGAAACCGCTGACCAGGAACGGCACGATCACCGCCTGCAGATGGCCGTTCCAGCCGATCTTCACCATCAGCATGTAGAGCGGGATCAGGCCGAGCTGGACCGGGACCATCATCGTGCCGATGATCACCAGCAGCATGCCGTTGCGGCCGCGGAACCGCAGCTTGGCGAACGCGAACCCGGCCAGCGTGGAGAAGAACACCACCGACAGGGTCACCACGCTGGACACGACCAGCGAGTTCACCAGCCCGTACGCGAACGCGGCGTGCTCGTTGGCGAACACCCGGCCGACGTTGTCGGCGAGTGCGGCGCCGGGCAGCAACGGCGGCGGTACGTCGTTGATCACGTCGTTGGACCGGGTGGCCACGACGAACATCCAGTAGATCGGGAACAGCGAGGTGACACAGCCGACGATCAGCGCGATGTACGTCGCCGGGCTGGTGCGCCACAACCGCACGGAGGCGGCCTTCATCGTGCTCATCGGGCGGCCCTCCGGACGATCAGCAGGTTGATCAGCGAGAAGATCACGATCAGGCCGAACAGCGCCCAGGCGATCGCGGCACCGTAGCCGTACTGGAAGCGCTGGAACGCCGTCTCGTACATGTACATCGTGACCGTCTGGAACTGCCCGAGCGTGCCACCGAGCATCCGGCCGTTGCCGAAGATCACCGGCTCGGTGAACAACTGCAGGCCGCCGATCGTGGAGATGATCACGGTGAACACCAGCGTCGGGCGCAGTTGCGGCACGGTGATCCGCCAGAACTGCTGCCAGGGCGCCGCGCCGTCCAGCGAGGCGGCCTCGAACAGTTCCTTCGGGATCGCCTGCATCGCGCCGAGCAGGATCAGCGTGTTGTACCCGGTCCAGCGCCAGTCGACCATCGTGGCGATCGCGATCCAGCTGGACCAGGTGTTGGCCTGCCAGTCGACCGCGTCCAGGCCGAGCCTGGTGATCACGTAGTTGACCAGGCCGACGTCGCGGGCGAACAGCTGGCCGAAGACGATGCCGACGGCGGCCACCGAGGTGACGTTGGGGATCAGCACGCCCATCCGGAAGAAGGTGCGGGCGCGGATCTTGCGGTTCAGCAGGTTCGCCATCCCCAGCGCCATCAGCAACTGCGGGACGGTGGCGATGACGAAGATGCCGACCGTGTTCTTCAGCGCGTTCCAGAAGTCCGGGTCGGCGAACAGCGCGGTGTAGTTGTCGAAACCGACGAACGTGTGGTCACCGATCAGGTGCCAGTCGTGCAGCGACACCCAGCCGGTGTAGATCAGCGGGAACGCCCCGAAGATCGCGAACAGGACGAAGAACGGCGCGATGAAGAAGTACGGCGCGAACCTCATGTCCGCGCGAGTCAGCCGGGAGCGCCAAGGATCCCGGGCGTCGGCGGCACGCGCTGCCGCCGACGCCCGGACGACGCTGGAAGAGGTCACTTCGCCTCTTTGACAGCGCTCTTCAGAGCCTGCTGCCATGCCTTGTCGGGGGTGAGCTTGCCCTGCTCGACGGCCTGCAGCGCGGGCTCGAAGGCACGCTCCTTGACCGCCTGGTGCTTCGGGCCGAGCACGATCGGCTTCAGCGACTTGGCGCCGGTACCGAAGATCTTGCCGACCGGGGCGTTGGAGAAGTAGTCGTTGGTCAGCGCCAGGAACGCCGGGTCGTCCAGTGCCTTCGGCGACGACGGCAGCGGTCCGGCCTCCTTGAACGCGGCCACCTGGCCCTCGGGCGAGGTCAGGAACTTGGCCAGCTCGTAGGCCTCCTTCGGGTGCTTGCTCTGGGTCGGTACCGCGAGCCACGAACCGCCCCAGTTGCCGCCGCCACCAGGCACCGAGGCAACGTCCCACTTGCCGGCGTTGGCCGGGCCGGAGTTGGTCTTGATGATGCCGAGCATCCAGGACGGGCACATGGTGACCGCGAAGCTGCCGTTCTTGAAGCCGGCCTCCCAGTCCTTCGACCAGGTCGGGACCTTGGCGCTGACGCCTTCGGAGACCATCTTCATCGAGGTCTCCCACGACTGCCGCACGACCGGGTTCGAGTCGGCGATCAGCTTGTTGTCGCGGTCGTAGAAGTTGGTGTCACCGGCCTGCGACAGCATCGCCGAGAAGCTGGTGGTGACCGAGTCGACGAAGCCCTTGGCGCCGGTCTTGGCGGCGGTGAACCTCTTGCCGGTGGCGATGAACTCGTCCCAGCCCGGCCACAGCTTCGACACCGCGTCGCGGTCGGTGGGCAGGCCCGCCTTGGCGAACAGGTCCTTGCGGTAGCAGACGGCCAGACCGCCGACGTCGGTACCGAGCCCGATCAGCGGCCCGTCGGCGCCGACCCGGCCGAGGTCCCACTTCCACGGCAGGAAGTTGGGCTGCAGGTCGGCCGCGCCCTGGTCGAGCAGGTTGACGAAGTTCTGCGGCTGGGTCTTGAACTCGTTGAGGATCCCCTCCTCGAGCGCCACCACGTCCCCGGCGCCGGTGCCGGCGGCCAGGTACTGGGTCAGCTTCGGCTTGTAGTCGTCGAGCTTCTGCACGCTGCGCAGTTCGACCTTCACGTTCGGGTGTTCCTGCTGGTACTGCGCGACCAGCGCCTTGTAACCGAAGTCGCCGAAGGTGTCGACCACCAACTTGACCTGACCGTCCGCCGCCGGCTTGGCGTCGTCGGCGTTCTTGCTGCATGCCCCGACCATGCCCAGGGCTGTCACGGCAGCCACCGTGACCGCCAGGAACCGCTTCGTCTGGCTCATCGCCTGACCCCTCCTAGTGATTTTCGGCACTCCATTTGGGAGCGCTCCCAAGAGCATCAGGGCAGTCGGAAAGGCTGTCAAGAGTTCAGTGGGAGCGTTCCCAAATCGAGTCCAAACTCGTGGTTGTCTACGATCGGTCCGTGCAACAGCCCCTGAGCGAGCGGTCCGGTGAGTTCGTCGACTTCTGGACCGAACGGCGGCTGGCAGTGCTCAGTACGGTCCGCGCGGACGGCACCGTGCACGCCGTGATGGTGGGCGTAACGCTCGACCCGAAAACCGGCATCGCGCGCGTGATCTGTTCGGGCAGTTCGCACAAGGCTCGCCAGATCAAGGCGATGGGAGAGGCCTCGGTCGCCGTCACCCAGGTCGAAGGCGGGATGTGGTCGACGCTGGAGGGCCGGGCGGTGGTGAGCGAAGATCCCGAGCGGGTCGCCGACGCCGTCCGCCGGTACGCCGAGCGCTACCGCCAGCCGCGCGAGAATCCGCAGCGCGTGGTCATCGAGATCACCGTCACCAAGGTGCTCGGCCGTGTCTGACCTGACCGTCGTCGGAATCGGAGCCGATGGCTGGGACGGGCTCGCGCCGATCGCTCGCGCGGAGATCGCCGAGGCCGAGGTGCTGATGGGCAGTGCCCGTCAGCTCGCGCTCGTCCCGGACGGCAAGGCGGAGCAGGTCGCCTGGCCGTCCCCGTTGTCCGAGTCCCTGCCGGGGTTGCTCCAGGCTCACCGCGGTCGGCGCATCTGTGTGCTGGCAAGCGGCGACCCCACCTTCCACGGCATCGGTACGACGCTCACAAGGCTGCTCGGTGCGGACGCGGTGAAGGTGATCCCGCATCCTTCGAGCGTCTCGCTGGCCTGTGCGCGACTCGGCTGGCCGCAGGACCAGGTCCAGGTGATCAGCCTGGTCGGGCATCCGCTCGAACTGGTGCACTCGCACATCCAGCCCGGCCGGCGACTCGTAGTACTGAGTTGGGGTGCGCATACTCCGGCCGAGGTCGCGGAGGCGCTGACCGATCGCGGGTACGGCGGGAGCCGGTTCACCGTGCTGGAGCAGTTGGGGTCGTCCGACGAGCGGGTCCGGACGACGAAGGCCGCGGAGTGGGCCGGTGAGGTGGACGCGCTCAACGTGATCGGGATCGAATGCGAGAACGGGCCGGTGTTGTCGACGGCTCCCGGGCTGCCTGACTCGGCGTACGAGAGTGACGGGCAGTTGACGAAGCGGGAGGTCCGCGCGGTGACGTTGTCGCGGCTCGCGCCCGTGCCCGGGCAGTTGCTGTGGGACGTGGGCGGCGGGGCGGGAAGTATTGCGATCGAGTGGTCGCGGCATCACCCGAGTTGCCGCGCGGTCGCGATCGAGCGGGATCCGGAGCGCGCCGAGCGGTTGGAGCGGAACGCGGCGACGCTGGGCGTCGTAGTACGGACTGTTGTCGGCAAGGCGCCAGAAGCGCTGGCCGAACTGGAGTCGCCGGATGCGGTGTTCGTCGGTGGCGGAGCGACCGCGCCGGGGATGATCGAGACCTGCTGGGAGGCGCTGAAGCCGGGCGGGCGGCTGGTCGTCAACGGGGTGACGCTGGAGACCGAGGCGCTCATCGCCCGCTGGTACGCCGAACTGGGCGGCGACCTCGTCCGCCTCGATGTCCAGCGGGCCTCGCCGGTCGGCGGGATGACCGGCTGGCGCCCCGCGATGCCCGTCACGATCTGGAGTCTCACCAAATGACCGTCCACTTCATCGGTGCCGGGCCGGGAGCGGCCGACCTCATCACCGTTCGCGGGCGCGACCTGATCGCGTCCTCACCCGTCTGCCTGTACGCCGGTGCGCTCGTCCCCGTCGAACTCCTCGACCACTGCCCGCCGGCGGCTCGCAAGATCGACACCGCCAACCTCGACCTCGACGAGATCCTGGCCGAACTCACCAAGGCCCACGAGGCAGACCTCGACGTCGCCCGCCTGCACTCCGGCGACCCGTCCGTCTTCAGCGCCATGGCCGAGCAGATGCGCCGCCTGGATGCCCTGGGGATCCCGTACGACGTGACGCCCGGTGTACCGGCGTACGCCGCGGCCGCCGCCTCGCTGCGGCGCGAACTCACCGTGCCCGAGGTCGGCCAGACGGTCATCCTCACCCGGATCGCCGCGCGGGCGACCGCGATGCCACCCGGCGAAGATCTCGCGACGCTCGGGGCGAGCCGCGGGACGATCGTCCTCCACCTCGCGGTCCAGCACATCGAGCGCCTCGTCGACGAACTCACCCCCAATTACGGCTCCGACTGCCCGGCCGCGGTCGTCGCTCGCGCCTCCCGTGACGACGAGGTGATCCTCCGCGGCACGCTGGAAACCATTGCCGCCCAGGTTCGCGAGGCCGGCATCCGTCGGACGGCGGTCGTCATCGTCGGCCAGGTCCTTGCCGCCGACAACTTTCCCGACTCCCACCTCTACTCGACCACCCGGCAACGGTGAAGATCCTGCTGCTCGGGGGGACCGGGGAGGCGCGCCGGCTGGCAGAGCTGCTTGCGAGGGAGCCGGGCCTTTCGGTCGTGTCGTCGCTCGCCGGCCGAACCACCGAGGCCCGGCTGCCGGAAGGAGCCGTACGCCAGGGTGGCTTCGGCGGCGTCGCTGGTCTCGTCGACTGGGTGAAGGCCCACGAGATCGATGTCGTGGTGGACGCGACGCATCCGTTCGCGGCGACGATGACCGAGCACGCGGCCGAGGCGGCACGGCTGGCGGGTGTGGAGTTGCTCGTACTACGGCGCGCGGGTTGGCGCGAGCAGGCCGGTGACCGGTGGGCCTGGGTCGACACGCCGGAGGAAGCCGCCCGGATCTTGCCAGGGCTGGGAAAGCGCGCATTCGTGACAATCGGCCGTCAGGGCCTCCACGCCTTCGCCGCAGCCGCGGTGCCTCCGGAGGAGACTTCCGAGCGGGACGCGGCCGCTCCCGATCGCGCTGCCGAGGCCGGCGCGAGTGCGGGAGTGTGGATGCTGGCGCGCTGTGTGGACCCGCCGGAGCCGGTGCCGTCGTGGTGCGAGGTGGTGCTCGATCGCGGGCCTTACGCCGTACAAGATGAGCTGGAACTGCTGCGGGACCGGCGGATCGACGTACTGGTGACCAAGGACAGCGGTGGGCCGATGACCTCGGCCAAACTGGAGGCGGCCCGGGCGCTGGGGATCCCCGTGGTGGTGATCAGGCGGCCGCCGCTGCCCGCCGGGGTGACCGCGGTCGAGACGGTCGACCAGGTCGTCGGCCGGCTGACGGACCGTCGGTAGACTCCGGATCCTTATGGGAATCCAGATCGCGCCGAGCATCCTGACCGCCGACTTCGCGCACCTCGCCGACGAGGCCAAGGCCGTCTCCGACGCCGAGTGGCTGCACGTCGACGTGATGGACAACCACTTCGTCCCGAACCTCACCCTCGGGATGCCGGTCGTCGAGGCGCTCGCGAAGGCGGCCGAGCAGCCGCTCGACTGCCACCTGATGATCGAGGACCCGGACCGCTGGGCGCCGGGGTACGTCGAGGCGGGCGCGTCCAGCGTCACCTTCCACGTCGAGGCCTGCCGGGCGCCGATCCGGACCGCCCGGGAGATCCGGGCCAAGGGTGCCCGCGCGGCGATGGCGCTGCGGCCGGCCACCCCGATCGAGCCGTACGAGGACATGCTCGCCGAGTTGGACATGGTGCTGCTGATGACGGTCGAGCCGGGCTTCGGCGGCCAGAAGTTCCTCGACGTCGTGCTGCCGAAGATCCGCCGGACCCGTGACCTGGTCACCAAGCACGGCCTCGACATCTGGATCGAGATCGACGGCGGCGTCTCGGCCGAAACCATCGAACGCTGCGCCGAAGCCGGCGCCGACGTCTTCGTCGCCGGTTCCGCGGTCTACTCCGCCGACAACCCCAACGAGATGGTCAACCACCTCCGCACCCTAGCCGAGGCGGCGACCGCATGACCGAGCACAAGCCGGTGGAGAGCTGGCTGACCGACATGGATGGGGTGCTCGTCCACGAGGAGCGCGCCATTCCGGGGGCGAGTGAGTTCATCTCGACCCTGCAGGAGTCCGGGAAGAAGTTCCTGGTGCTGACCAACAACTCGATCTTCACGCCACGGGACCTGCGCGCCAGGCTGCTGGCCGGCGGCATCGACGTGCCCGAGCAGGCGATCTGGACGTCCGCCCTCGCGACCGCGCAGTTCCTCGACGATCAACGGCCCGGCGGTACGGCGTACGTGATCGGCGAAGCCGGCCTGACGACCGCACTGCACGAGGTGGGTTACGTGCTGACCGAGCGGGCGCCGGACTACGTGGTGCTGGGGGAGACGCGGACGTATTCGTTCGAGGCGATCACGCGCGCGATCCGGCTGATCGCGGACGGCGCCAGATTCCTCGCGACCAACCCCGATCCCACCGGCCCGTCCGCCGAGGGTCCGCTGCCCGCGACCGGCTCGGTCGCGGCATTGATCACCCGGGCCACCGGCGTAGCGCCGTACTTCGTGGGCAAGCCGAACCCGCTGATGATGCGCAGCGCCCTGAACCGGATCGAGGCGCACTCCGAGACCTCGGTGATGATCGGCGACCGGATGGACACCGACATCATCAGCGGTCTCGAAGCCGGCCTCCGCAGCGTGCTCGTGCTGACCGGCTCGACCGCCGACCACGAGGTCGAGCGGTTCCCCTATCGACCGACCCGCATCGTCAACTCGATCGCCGACGTCGTTCCGCTGATCTCCGCTCTGTCCTAACCGCACCACGTGGTGTAGAACGCGTATCCGCGAGCCTTCAGTGTCCGCAGGATGGTCGGCAACGCCGCGACCGTCTGGCTGCGATTACCGCCACCGTCGTGCAGCAGGATCACCGAGCCGTTGCGGACGTTCGCGAGCACCCGGCGCACGATCACCGACGTGCCGGGTCGCGACCAGTCGCGTGGATCGACGGTCCACAACCGGACCGTCTTGCCGAGGCTCGCGGCGCGCCGGTACGTCAGGCTGTTGACCGCGCCGTACGGCGGCCTGAGACAACGTGGCGTGTATCCGGTCTGTGCCCGGATCACCCGATCGGTGTTCAGTACTTCGGACTTGAAGGTGGTCCAGGAAACCCTCCGCAGATCGCGATGGTCCCAGGTGTGGTTCTGCACGCTGTTCCCGGCCAGGTAGACCCGCCGGGTCAGTGACGGGTACCGCGCCACGTTCTGGCCGAGCTCGAAGAACGTTGCCTTGACGCCGTACGCGTGCAGGATCGCCAGCACTTTCGCCGTGTACGGCGACGGCCCGTCGTCAAAGGTCAGGATCACGTACTTCGACGCGGCCGCCGCTTGGCCCGACCCAGCGGATGCGGTGACCGCGTCCGTGGGCTGAGTGCAACCCACCACCAGCAGGGGGCCGAGCAGCGCGAGGACGACCACCGCCACCCGCAATGGGTGACGGCCGCTCAACCGAGGACTTCGCATCATCAGCACCCCAGGTGTCGACAAGCATCACCTCCACCATCCGCGCGATCCCGCCGAAAAGCTAGAGCACCTGGGACAGGAACTGCTGGAGCCGGGGGGACCGGGCGGCGGTGAACAGCTTCTCCGGCGGGCCGGACTCGACGACGACGCCGCGGTCCATGAAGGCGACCTGGTCGGCGACCTGGCGGGCGAACCCCATCTCGTGAGTGACGACGACCATCGTCATGCCCGCCGACGCGAGGTCCGCCATCAGTGCCAGGACGCCCTTGACCAGTTCGGGGTCGAGCGCCGACGTCGCCTCGTCGAACAGCATCACCTCGGGTTCCATCGCCAGCGCCCGCGCGATCGCCACCCGTTGCTGCTGACCGCCGGACAGATTCCCCGGCCGTGCCGACGCCTTCTCGCGGAGCCCGACCAGGTCCAGTTGCCGGAGCGCGGCCACGCCCGCCTCGTCGCTGCCGAGCTTCTTGATCTTGCGCAGCGGCAGCGTGATGTTCTCCAGCACGGTCTTGTGCGGGAACAGGTTGAAGTGCTGGAACACCATCCCGATCCGCCGCCGCAGCTCGTCCGGGTTGCTCTTCAGCACCGACGAACCGCCCAGCACGATGTCGCCGGCGTCGGGTTCGAGCAGCCGGTTGGTGGCCCGGAGCAACGTCGACTTCCCCGACCCGGACGGCCCGATCACGCAGGCCGTCTGCCCGGCCGGCACTGCCAGATCCACGCCGCGCAGGACCTTGTTGGTGCCAAAGGCAAGTTCGATGCCGGCAAGCTCCAGGCTGGCTGCCTTCACGGCGACAGGTTCACCGGTGGTCGGCATGGACGAGCTCCTCGACCTCGGGTTCGGCAGGGCGGCCTTCGCGCAGCCGCTTGTCGAAGTAGTTGACCAGGTGCGTCAGCGGCACCGTGATGACCAGGTAGAACAGGCCGGCCAGCAGCAACGGCGAAAGGTTGCCGTTGGTCGCCGCGGCGTCCTGGCCGATCCGGAACAACTCGCGCTGGCTGGCGAGCAACCCGAGGAAGTAGACCAGGCTCGACTCCTTGACCAGCGCGATGAACTGGTTCACCAGCGCGGGCAGCACCCGTCGTACGCCCTGCGGAATGACGACGAGCGACATCCCGGAGGTGTAGCTGAACCCGAGCGCCCGGGCGGCCTCGAGTTGGCCCTTCTCCACGCTCTGGATCCCGGAGCGGAAGATCTCGCCGATGTAAGCGGCGGCGATCAGCGAAAGGGCGAGAATCCCCAGCGGGTAGGGGTTCGGGCCCCACCAGTGCCGGGTGATCGGGGACAGGCCCTGACCGATCAGCAGGATGGTCAGGATCGCGGGCAGGCCCCGGAAGATGTCGGTGTAGATCTTGGCGGGCCAGCGCAACCAGCGTCGCCGGGACAGCCCCAGCACCGCCACGATCATGCCGAGCACAGTGCCCAGCACGACCGAGGCGGCGGCGAGGACGAGGGTGTTGACGAGTCCCACCTTCAGCATCTCCGGCAGGACCGCCTTCATCGACTCCCAGTCGAGGAAGGTGTCGTTCAGCGTGGACCAGATGTCCATCAGCCGGCAGACGGCGGGGTGAACTTCACGGTGCCGCTACCGGGCTTGAAGGACGCCGGGACGGCGCGACCCGGGTAGTACTGCTGGACGAGCTTGGTCCAGGTGCCGTCGGCGATCACCTCGTCGAGCGCCTTGTTGACGGCCTCGCGCAGCTTGTCGTTGCTCTTGGCAACGGCGTACGCCGTCGGCGCGGAGCTGAGTTCCTTCGCGGCCAGGATGACCACGCCGCCGCCCTGCTCCTTGGCCATCTTCTCGCCGATCTCGGCGGGGGAGATCCAGGCGTCCGCCGTACCGGCCTTGAGCTGGCCGACCGCGGCGTTGTAGTTGGGCACGCGGACCGGGTTCAGGTTCTTGCTGGTGGCGTAGTCGTCCTGGACGGTGCCCTGGACGACGACGACGCGCTTACCGGCGAGCTGGTCGAACGAGGTGATGCCGGACGTCTTGGTGGTGTTCAGGCCGAGGTAGCCGAAGTCGTACCCATTGCTGAAGGCAACCGTCTTCTTGCGCGCCTCGGTGATCGTGATCGACGAGCTGCCGAGGTCGAACTGGCCGCCGTTCACCTGCGACAGCAGGGCGGAGAAGTCGGTGCCGACGAACTCCGGCTTGAGGTTCAGCTTCGCCGCGACCGCGGTGATCAGGTCGTTGTCGAAGCCGGTGAACTTGCCGTCCTTGACGTACACGTTCGGCGGCGCGTCGGTGAGCGTGCCGATCCGGAGCGTGCCGGCCTGCAGCAGGCCCAGATCGGGGCCGCCCGAGGACTTGTCGTCGCTACCGCAGGCAGCCAGCGCGACGACCAGGGTGACGGCCGTACCGAGCGCAGCAAGCCGGCGAAGAGCGCTGAAGGCGCGCACAGATGTCTCCTTAGAACTGGTGAACCGGAAGGCGTGGGGGTGACCCACCGCCCGACGCTAACGCCGCGACCAGGCAACCAATTCCCCACCGACACCGCCTGAGACGCCACCCGAATGTCTACTCGGCTTGTGATATATCAGCCCCGGGAGCCGAACGCAGGAGGCGCATCTTGGCGCGAGCGTCGCGCCGGGTGGTGGCGGGTCGTCGGAGCTGCTCAGCCGGTCGATGTCCTCGGAGCCGCGCTTCTCGAGGGCCCACGCCTCGAGCTCTTCCCCGGCGCGCGGGGTGGCCTGGGTTTGAACGTGCGCCGGTACGACTGCCTCAGCCGGGCACCCGGTGAGCCGCGACGGAGGAGCGGCGACTTGGGGTGGGTGGGAGCGGCGAGGAACGAGCTGCGTGGGGACTGCTCGGCGTACCAGGATGTGACCTGGGTCCTGGACTGGTTGCGGGGCAGTGGCACACTTGGGGTACGAGTGAACCCACTCGCGTGCTCCGGGGTCGGTGTAATTCCGAGCCGGCGGTGATAGTCCGCGACCCGGCCGAGGCTGTTTCTCGGCCGGTTGACCTGGTGGAATTCCGGGACCGACGGTGAAAGTCCGGATGGGAGGCGCACGCGATCGGCGGGAGCGCTCCGGCGTCCGGACGACGCGGCCCCGAAGGCTGCGCGCGACCGGGGGTCCGGATCGTGCACGCCGGTTGTCATGGCCCCGGGCGCGTCCGTGACAACGAGGGACCCGTCAGTGAAGAACGTCTCGCCGATCGACAGCGCGTGGTTGCGTCGCGCCGTCGAGCTCGCCGCGCGCGGCATCGGCAGCACGCACCCGAACCCGGTCGTCGGCTGTGTGATCACGAACCGGGACGGCCATCCGGTCGGCGAGGGCTTCCACGCCTACCCCGGCGGTCCGCATGCCGAGGTCGTCGCCCTGCGGATGGCGGGCTCGCAGGCACGCGGCGGTACGGCGTACGTGACGCTGGAGCCGTGTAATCACACCGGCCGGACCGGGCCGTGCGCCGACGCGTTGATCGAGGCCGGCATCAGCCGGGTCGTGTACGCCGTACCGGACCCGAACAAGCAGGCATCCGGTGGCGGGGAGAAGCTGCGGAGCAAGAACATCGTCGTCGAAGAGGGCGTCCTCCGCGACGAGGCCGAAGCGGTGAACCAGGTCTGGCTGCACAGCGTCCGCACCGGTCGGCCGTTTGTCACCTGGAAATTCGCGACGACGCTCGACGGGCGGAGTGCGGCGCCGGACCGGTCGAGCAAGTGGATCACCGGACCACTCGCCCGCGCCGACGTGCACCGCAAGCGGGCCGAGTGCGATGCCATCGCTGTCGGCACGCAGACCGTCCTCGACGACGATCCCGAGCTGACGGTCCGCGACGAGCACGACGTACCGGCCTCGCGGCAGCCGTTGCGGGTCGTGGTCGGCGACCGCCCGATCCCGCCGACCGCGCGGGTCCGCAATGACCGCGCCGAGACTCTGTTGCTGCCCACCCACGACCCTGCCGAGGTACTACGGCAGCTCGACGATCACCAGATTCGCCACCTCTGGCTCGAAGGCGGACCGACGCTCGCGGCCGCGTTCCTCCGCGCCGGCCTGGTCGACCAGATCGTCGCGTACGTCGCGCCCGCGATGCTCGGATCGGGCTTCTCGGCCGTCGGGGATCTCGGTGCGGAATCTATCGACCAGCTCCGGCGCTTCAACCTGGCGGACGTCACGCGTCTCGGCGACGACGTCCGGCTCACCCTGACTCCCCTGGGAGGGAACTGATGTTCACCGGCATCATCGAAGAACTCGGCACGGTCGAGGCCCTCGACCTGCTCGACGGCGACGCCGCCCGGCTCACGATCCGGGCTCCGCTGGTGACGCAGGACGCCGGGCACGGCGACTCGATCTCGGTGAACGGCTGTTGCCTCACAGTGGTCGAGCACGGTGACGGAACCTTCACCGCCGACGTGATGCGCGAGACCCTCAAGCGCACCAGCCTCGGCGCCGTCGAGAAGGGTTCGTCCGTCAACCTCGAACGCGCGGTGCAGGCGCACGCGCGACTCGGCGGCCACATCGTCCAGGGGCACGTCGACGGCACCGGCACGATCGCGAGCCGGCAGCCGGCCGAGCACTGGGAGGTGGTCCGGATCGCCGCCCCACCGGAGATTCTCCGGTACGTCGCGGAGAAGGGCTCCATCGCTGTCGACGGAGTGTCGTTGACCGTCACCGATGTGGACGACGCCACCGGAACCTTCGGGATCAGCCTGATCCCGACCACGCTGGAACTGACCGTGCTCGGCCGCAACCAGGTCGGGGACACGGTGAATCTCGAAGTCGACGTCATCGCCAAGTACGTCGAGCGGCTACTCGTTGCTGGAGGCAAATAATGGACTGGCTGCTGCACTCCCAGGTGACGATCGGCGGCTCGCCGGTCCTGGTCCGGGAGATCGTCGGGAACGTCTTCGGACTGGCGAGCGCCCTGTTCGGCATGCGCCGGCTGGTGGCTGCCTGGCCGGTCGGCATCGTCGGCAACGTGCTGCTGTTCACCGTTTTCGTCGGCGGGCTCTTCGACACCCCGCAGGACAAGGATCTCTGGGGCCAGGCCGGCCGCCAGGTGTTCTTCGCGCTGGTCAGCCTCTACGGCTGGTACCGCTGGTACCAGACCCGCCACAGCGGCGCGGGCACCGGCGTACAGCCGCGGTGGGCCTCGGGCCGCGAGCGGCTCGAGTTGCTCGGCGTGGCCGTCGTGCTCTACGCCATCGCGTACCCCGTGCTGAAGGCGCTCGGCTCGTGGGGACCGCAGTGGGATGCGTGGATCCTGACCGGGTCGATCCTGGCGACGTACGGGATGGCGCGCGGGTTCGTCGAGTTCTGGCTGGTCTGGATCGCCGTCGACGTGGTCGGTGTACCGCTGCTCGTGCAGGCCAAGTTCTACCCGTCCGCGACGATGTACGTCGTGTACGGACTGTTCTGTGTCCTCGGGTTCGCCTCCTGGTGGCGGATCCAGAATCGCGCGGCGGTCGCCACGCCTGAACCGGTAGTGGTGGGCTGACATGGGTGAAGTGCTGAAACTCGACACGATCGAGCACGCCGTCGACGAGATCCGGGCGGGCCGGCCGGTGATCGTGGTCGACGACGAGGACCGGGAGAACGAGGGCGACCTGGTCTTCGCCGCGTCCAAGGCGACGCCGGAACTGCTCGCGTTCCTGATCCGCTACAGCTCGGGCGTGGTCTGCGTCCCGATGGAGGCGGCCGAGCTGGACCGGCTCGGGATCCCGCTGATGACGCCGCACAACCGGGAGCGCCTGCGGACGGCGTACACGATCTCCGTCGACGCTCGCGACAAGGTGACGACCGGGATCTCGGCGGCCGACCGGGCCCGGACGATCCGGGTGCTGGCCGATTCGGCGTCGGAGTCCTATGACCTGGTGCAGCCTGGGCACATCTTCCCGCTGCGGGCGCGCGAGGGCGGCGTACTGGTTCGTCCTGGGCACACCGAGGCGTCGCTCGACCTCGCCCGGATCGCCGGGTTGCGGCCGGCCGCGGTGATCGCGGAGTTGGTGAACGACGACGGGACGATGAAGCGCGGGGCCGATCTGCGGACGTTCGCGGACGAGCACGGGCTGGTGCTGGTGTCGATCGAGGACCTGATCCGCTACCGGCGCCGGACCGAGAGCCAGATCCAGCGAGTCGCCACGACGGTGCTGCCCACGCAGTACGGCGACTTCGTTGCCCACGGCTACCGGAACACGGTCGACGGGTCGGAGCAGCTGGCGCTGGTCCGGGGCGAGCTCGGCGATGGGCCGACATTGGTGCGGTTGCACTCTGAATGCCTTACCGGTGACGTCTTCGGTTCGCTGCGGTGTGACTGTGGTCCTCAGTTGGACGAGGCGATGCGGCAGGTCGCGGCCGAGGGCGGCGTCGTGGTCTATCTGCGTGGGCACGAGGGGCGCGGGATCGGGCTGCTGCACAAGCTGCAGGCCTATGAACTGCAGGACGCGGGCCGGGACACGGTCGACGCGAACCTCGATCTCGGACTGCCAGCGGATGCTCGTGACTACGGCACCGGCGCGCAGATCCTGGCCGACCTGGGGATCACCTCGGTGCGGCTGCTGACGAACAACCCCGACAAGCTGGCCGGCGTCCAGGGCTACGGCATCGACGTGGTCGAGCGCCGCGGCATCTCGATCGATCCGACCGAACACAATCTGCGGTACCTGCGGACCAAGCGCGACCGGATGGGCCACCACCTGCCCACCGGCACGGACGAGAACGGAGCCAACTGATGTCGGGAAGCGGAGCACCCAGGATTCAGATCCCGCGCGCGGAAGGTGTCCGGGTCGCCGTGATCGCCGCGCAGTGGCACCCGACGGTGACGGACGCGCTCGTCGCCGGCGCTGAACGCGCGCTGGCCGACTCGGGCGTCACCGACTACAAGGTGATCCGGGTGCCCGGGTCCTTCGAGCTTCCCGTCGCGGCCCTGCACGCCGCCCGCAGCGGGTACGACGCCGTGGTTGCCCTCGGCGTCGTCATCCGCGGCGACACCCCGCACTTCGAGTACGTCTGCCAGGCGGCGACCGACGGTCTCATGCGAGTCTCCGTCAACACCGGCGTACCGGTCGGCTTCGGCCTCCTCACCTGCGACAACGACCCCCAGGCCCTCGACCGAGCCGGCCTCCCGGACTCCCGAGAAGACAAGGGCTACGAATCCACCCAAGCAGCCCTCGCCACCCTGATCGCAGCCCGCGCCTTGTAAAACAGAACTGAAAGAAACACCAAAGACAAGAAGGAAAGAGAAATAGCAGGAGGCCTGAGGTTGCTCTCAGCGCCTCACTGACCGGGCTTACGGGGTTCTTCGGCTGGAATCCCGGTGGATCGCCAACACTGATCAGTGGTGGCGATCCGCGGTCTACTTGGTTCTGGTGTGGGTCATTTGCCAGTTGGGGATCCAGGTTTGGCCGTTGTCTGTTGAGAAGGACTGTTCCCAGGCGGCCTTGTTCTGGCCTGGGGTCCAGGTGAAGCGGACGAGGATTTCCTGGCCTTCCCAGAGTTCGGGGGCTTCGAAGATGCCGGTGCCGTCGGTGAAGGAGCCGACGACAGGGCTTTCGAGTTTGCCGCGCTGGCTGTTGATCCAGTGGATGGACCACGTCTTCGACACCGGGTTGTAGAGGCGGAGGGTGGCGCCGCGGAAACCCTCGGTCGGGAACCAGCCCTCGTCGAAGCTGATCGCGCCGTCGAAGTAGCTGTGGACCTCCATCCGGGAGTCCAGCTCGTACCACTCGGCCGGTTCGCCCAGCGCCGGCTTGCGGCGGCGGTTGTGCATGTCCCAGCTCCCGACGAGGAAGTCGAAATCGCCGGTCAGCTTCGGCGTGTCCACCCGAGGCGGCTCGGTCGAGCGGCGGGTGAATTCCATTGTCCAGTTGACTTCCCAGCTCTTGCCGCCGTCGTCGGAGAACGACTGCTCCCAATGCGCCGTCGTCTCGGTGACGTCCGACCACGCATAGCTGACCAGGATCGGCTTCCCGTCGAACTCCTCCTCGCCGGTCAGCCAGCAACTGTCGCCTGACCACCGACCTCGCACGGGCGGATTGAGTTCCATCGTCGTACTGCTGATCCAGTAGATCGTCCAGTCCTTCTGCACCGGATCGAACAGCCGCACCGACATCCCGTACGACGACCTGCTCGGGAACTGCATCTCGTCGATACTGATCGCCCCGTCGAAATGCGTCCGCGCGCTGCACGTCCCCTCGAACTCTTCCCACTCGTCGCTCCCGGTCAGCGGCTTGGTCAACCGGCGGTGCACCACATCGAAGTACCCGTTGAGGAAGTCGAAGTCGCTCGTCACCTTCCGCGGTGAGAACGTCATCGTCCAGTTGCTCTCCCACGTCTCGCTCCCGTCGGCCGAGAAGAACTGCTCCCAGACCGGTACGTCGCCCTTCGTCCAGCGGAACCGGACGTCCACCGGCCGGCCTTCGTGCTGATCCGGTCCTTCGAGAATGCCGACGTCGTCCAGCCCGAAACCGCCGTACACCGGCGGCTCGAGGATGCCCCGTGAACTGTTCACCCAGTAGATCGCCCACGCACCCGCTTCGACGTCGTACAGCCGCACGGTCAGGCCGTCGAAGTCCTTGGTGGGAAAGAAGGTCTCGTCGATGCAGACGGCACCGTTGAAGAGGGTGTAGCAGCTGGACGTTCCCGGAAAGGTGCTCCACTCGGAACTCCCGGTCAGCGGCTTGTCCAGCTTCCGGTGAAGCACGTTCCACTCGCCGACGAAGAAGTCGAAGTCGCCGGTGACCTTCGGGAGATCCAGCGCAGGCGGCTCACTCGACCGCCGGGTGAGGTCCATCGTCCAGTTCGTCTGCCACTCCCCGTCCACCGAGTAGGCCTGCTCCCAGTGAGCAGTCTCGGCGGTGATGTCCGACCAGGTGAGTCGCACCGGGATCTCCTGCCCGTCGACCTCGTCGACGCCGTACAAAGTGCACGTGCCGTCGGACCACGTGCCACGCACCGGCGGCTGGAGTTTCCCGGTCGTGCTGTTCACCCAGTAGATCGTCCAGTCCTTCTCGACCGGATTGAACAGCCGCAGAGACAGCCCGTACGACGCCTTGCTCGGGAACCGCGCTTCGTCGATGCTGACGGCCCCGTTGTGATGGGTGCGGCCGGTGCAGGTGCCGGCGTACTCCTCCCAGTCGCCCGAGGCCGTCAAGACGCGGTTGACGACGTCGAAGTGCCCGGTGAGGAAATCGAAGTCGCTGGTCAGTTTGGTCGCTGTGGTCATGACCAGACCTTCTCGCGGAAACCTGACAGTGAATGGCAGCCTTTAGAACTAGTCTCGAACCATGCGTTCAAGCCGGTTGCTGTCGATCCTGCTGTTGCTCCAGACCCGCAGGCGACTGACCGCGCGGGAGTTGGCCGACGAGTTGGAGGTCTCGCTGCGGACCATCTACCGCGATGTCGAAGCACTGGCCGCCGCGGGCGTTCCGGTGTACGCCGACCAGGGGCGGGCCGGGGGATACCGGCTGGTCGACGGCTACCGGACGAAGTTGACGGGCCTCACCGAGCAGGAGGCGGCAGCCCTCTTCATGGTCGGCATGCCCGGACCGGCCGCCGCGCTCGGACTGACCGAGCAGACCAGCGGAGCAGAGCTAAAACTTCTAGCTGCGCTAGCACCCGACCAACGTGACCGCGCGGGCCGGCTGAAGAACCGCTTCTACCTCGACGTCCCCGCCTGGTACCGAGATGCGGAGGACTCGCCGCATCTCGCCGCGATCGCCGAGGCGGTCCTGCACGACCGGAAGATCAAGGTGCTCTACCGTCGCTGGGAAGCACCCCGTGAAGTCGAGCGCACCCTGTCGCCGTACGGGCTCGTGCTCAAGAACGGCAGCTGGTACGTCGCGGCTTCGGCGACCGGGAACTCGATCAGGACCTACCGGGTCTCCAACATCCTCGAACTCACCAGCACCGGCGAGACCTTCACCCGGGCCGCGGCCTTCGACCTCGCGAAGTACTGGCAGGACCATCTCGACCAGTTCGAGCAACGCCGGTTCACCGGCCACGCACACGTCCGGATCGCCCCCGCGCTGGTGCGGCGACTGGTCGATCTCTCCGCAACCCTGTTGCTCAAGGCAATCACTGACACAGGCGCGGAGCCGGCCGAGGACGGCAGCGTCACGGTCTCCGTCCCGATCGAGTCGATCCCGAACGCCGCCACCCAGCTGATCCGCTTCGCCGCCGACCTCGAAGTACTGGAGCCGGCTGAACTACGCGCTGAGCTGACCCGGCTCGCGCACGACATCATCCAGCTCTACGAGTCCTGACCCAGTTTCTCCACGGAGGCGCGGCCGGCGTCGGCGCTGCGCTGAAGGAAGCCGGTGATCAGCTCGAGTTCCGCCGGTGTGTAGTCGGCGCACACCTCGTTCAGGGCGCTGTTCATGCCGCTGTAGAGGCTGTAGACCTCACGGTTGCGGTCGGGCAGCACCCGGATGCTGACGCTGCGCCGATCGGTGGAAGCGCGGTCCCGCGCGATCCAGCCACCACGCTCGAGCCGATCGAGGATCCCGGTCAGCGTGGCCGGGTGCAGTCCGACCTGCCGCGCGAGGGCGCTCGGGGTGAGCGGACCGTTCTGGGCGAGCACGTCCAGGCAGTCGAGGTCGATGTCCTTGAGCGCCAGCCGCCCGCCGACCTGGTGGTTCAGCAGCGCCAGCTCGACGCGCAGGTCGCGCAGGGCGGCCTTGATTGCCGCCCCGGCCCGGCGCCGGAGACGTAGCTCACTATTTTCTCTCGGTTCCATATATTATGATTCCCGTATTATATGAGTTGCAGCCGACATGAAGGACGGTACCCGATGAAGATCACGGTTTTCGGCGCGACCGGCGGGATCGGTGGCCACGTGGTGGAGCAGGCGCTGACCGCCGGCCACAAGGTCGTCGCGGTGGTGCGCGAGTCGTCGACGTACGACGTCAGGCATCCCTCGCTGGAGGTGTTGCGCGTGCCCGGCCTCGAAGAGGCGGAGTTGCTCCGGCCCGCTCTCGACGGCAGCGCGGCGGTCGTCTCCGGCGTCGGTGCGCGCAGTCGCAAGGCCGGCCCGGTCGCGAGCACCAGCACCCGCTCGATCCTCGCGGCGATGGCCGCGGCCGGCGTGGACCGGTTCGTCGCGGTGAGCGCGATCCCGCTCGGCCCCGTGCCGCCGGACGAGAGCTTCCTCAACCGTCGCGTGGTGCTGCCGATGATCAACGCGTTCGCGGCGGACGTGTACGCCGACCTCCGGGTGATGGAGGCCGACATCATGAGCAGTTCGACCGAGTGGACCATCGTCCGGCCACCCAAACTCACCAACAAGCCCCTGACCGGCAAGTACCGCGTGTCGGTCGGCGACACCGTTCCGCGGACCTACAGCATCTCCAGAGCCGACGTCGCCCACCTGATGCTCGCCGCTATCGACGACCCCGCGATGATCAACCAGCCCGTCAGTGCCGGCTACTGAAATGACCCTGACAACCGTCGACCAACCCCGTACGACGTCTCGTCCGGCAGCCGTCGTCCTTGGTGGCGTGGGCCTGCTCTTCACCGGGCTCTTCTCCGGCTTCCTTCTCTGCGTGCTCGTCCTCGAGAACTCCCTGCGCGCGGGCAATGCTTCCGTCTACACGCAAGTCCGGCTGATCGAGCTGGATTCCCTCGACAAGCTGGCCTCGGCCACCTTGATCCCGGCGTTGGTCAGCACCGCCGTGGTCGCCATCCTTGCTCGCGGCAACAATCGGTGGCTGCTGGTGGCGTTGGCCTTGCTGGTCGTCGTTTTCGCGGTGACACTCGCCGTCAACCTTCCGATCAACGGCGATCAGGCAGATTGGTCGGTGCAGAGCCCACCGTCGGACTGGGCAACAGTTCGTGATCACTGGCAGATCGCACATGTGGTCCGGACAGTGGCAGCGATCGCCGCGTTCGGTTCCTTGATCGTGGCCGGCCTCACCCGGAAGCGAGCTTGACGAGGTCGAGCGGTACGGCGTACCGGGTGTTTCCGCGGAAGCCGGTGACGGTGTGGGCCATCGTGAGCGAGTTCAGCAGGGCCTCTTCGGTCGCCTCCATCGTTGCCTGGAAGACCTCGCGGAGTCCGGTCTCCGCGAAGGACCCTGAGCGCTGAGCCGCCGTACTGAAGGCGATCGCGTAGTCGCCGCTGCCTGGCGCGTAGTCGGAACCGACCCGGCCCATCGCGAAGACGGCCCGCCGGGCGACCCTGCCGAGTTGGCGGGCATCCAGCGCGAGATCCGTGGCGACCACGATCATGCAGGAGTTGCCTCCCGGCGTACCGACTGCTTTCGCCGCGGGCACCGGCGTACCGAGGACGGTGAGCGTGCCGGAGAAGTTGCTCTGGACCAGCACGCCGACGGTCCCGTCCCCGACTGATCGGGACGAGGTGCCGATGCCGGCTTTGAAACCGAGTGCGGCCGTACCGGTGCCGGCGCCGACGCAGCCCTCGGCGGGCAGGTCGGCCGAAGCGTTGTCGAGGGCGGCGAAGACGTGCGAGGCGGTGATCGGGCGGCGGCGGATGTCGGAGAGGAAGCCGTCGTTCGTCTCTCCGACGACCGGATTCAAGCTGGTCGCCTCAGGATCGCGCTCGAGCAACCAGCTCACCAGTGCATCCGCAACGCGGAACACGGACAGCGTCCCGGTCAACAGAATCGGCGTCTCCAGAACCCCGAGCTCATCCACCTGGGTCGACCCGACCAGCTTCCCGTACCCGTTCCCCACCGCGATCGCCGCGGGCAGCGCGCCGAGGGCGGCCGAGCCGCCGCGGGACCCGGCCGTTCCGCCGCCGAACCCGGGCGGGACGATCGCGGTGACGCCTGTGTGCAGGTCAGCACCGTCGTCGATCGTCGTGTGACCGACCAGCACCCCCGCAACATCGGTGATGGCGTTCAACGGACCGGTCTCCAAGCTGCCGGGCACAATCCCCAGCGAGCGAACTCTTGTCGGCATGGCAGCTATCGTCTGCCAAATGGTCGAGAAGTTGCAGCAGGTCAACGGCCGGGTGTGGCTCTACCCCCACGATCCCGACCCCGCCGCCGTCCGCGCGTCGGTCGCCCTGATCACCGGGGGCGACGGCAGCATCCTGGTCGACGCGGGCAACAGCCCGGCGCACGCCCGCGAGATCCAGCAGGCGATCACCGAAGCCGGCCTGCCGTACCCGACGACCCTCGTCCACACCCATCACCACTGGGACCACACCTGGGGCGCCTGCGCCTGGGAGGACGTCGAGATCATCGCCCACGCGTCGGCCACTGACCTGCTCAGCGCCGAGGCGAAACGACCCTGGAGCCACCAATACCTCCGCGACCAGGTCGCCAAGAACCCCAGACTCGGCCCGAGCTTCCGCGCCCGCGCGCTGGCGATGCCCGAGTGGGACGGATTCAGAATCGTCCTGCCGCACCGCACGTTCGAGGACACGCTCGAGCTCGCGTACGGCGTACAGGTGCGGCACGTCGGCGGGAATCACGCGCCGGATTCGACCGTCGTCACCGTTCCGGATGCCGGGGTGATGCTGCTCGGCGACTGCTATTTCCCGCCGCCGTTCCACCTGCGCACCGAGGAGGACGGGCTGGATCACGCCATGGCGCGCAGGCTGCTGCGGGAGCGCCATACGTGGTACGTCGACGCCCACTCGCCGCCTCGATCCCTGGCCGCCGCGAGTGCGGCCGGTCCGGTAGACGAGACCTGACCGCAGCCCCGGGGCGGGTGACCTCTAGGCTGGTCCAGCGATGAAGACCTTTGACGAACTCTTCGCCGAGCTGGGCGAGAAAGCGCTGACCCGTCCGGAGGGCTCCGGCACGGTGGCAGCGCTGGATGCCGGTGTGCACACGATCGGCAAGAAGCTGGTCGAGGAGGCCGCCGAGTCCTGGATGGCCGCCGAGCACGAGGGCAAGGAGCGGGCCGCGGAGGAGCTGAGCCAGCTGCTCTACCACGCGCAGGTGATGATGCACGCGCTCGGCCTGAGCCTCGACGACGTGTACCGACATCTGTAGGAGCGGCTACAGATCACCGGTTCACCTCTCACAGATTGGCTAGTGCCATGCTGCGCGTCGCAGTACCGAACAAGGGCTCGCTGAGCGAAGCCGCCATCGACATCCTGACCGAGGCGGGCTACCGCCAGCGCCGGAGCACCAAGGACCTGTCCCTGACCGACCCGGACAACGGCGTCGAGTTCTACTACCTGCGCCCCCGCGACATCGCCGTGTACGTCGGCGAAGGCACCCTCGACGTCGGCATCTCCGGGCGGGACCTGGTGCTCGACTCGCACGCCGACGCCGACATCATCATGGAACTCGGCTTCGGCGGCTCGACCTTCCGGTTCGCCGGCCGGGCCGGGGTCGCGGAGTCGGTCAAGGACCTCGAGGGCAAGCGGATCGCCACCTCGTTCGCCGGCATCCTCGCCGACCACCTGGCCGAGAACGGCGTCCAGGCGTCCGTCGTACGGCTGGACGGCGCGGTCGAGTCCGCGGTCCAGCTCGGTGTCGCGGACGTGATCGCCGACGTGGTCGAAACCGGTACGACGCTGCGCCAGGCCGGCCTGGAGGTTTTCGGCGAGCCGATCCTCAAGTCCCAGGCGGTCCTGATCCGGCGGCACGGGGTACAGCAGCCGGCCGCGATGGAGCAGTTGGTCCGCCGGCTCGAAGGTGTCCTGGTCGCGCGCAACTACGTGATGATGGACTACGACATCCGTGCCGAGGCCGTGGAGGCCGCGAACGCGGTCGCGCCGGGGCTCGAGTCGCCGACGGTGTCACCCCTTCATCGGGAAGGCTGGGTCGCCGTCCGCGTGATGGTGCCCCGGGCCGAAGCACAGCGGATCATGGACCAGCTCTGGGAGCTCGGCGCCCGCGCGATCCTCACCACCGACATCCACGCCTGCCGGATCTGAGGCCATGACCCCGAAGCCGTCGCTGTGGACCTTCCACCCGTGGATCATCGCGATGATGGCGGCGGTGATGGGGGTCTGCATGGTCGCCGTCTTCGGGGTGATCTGGTTCCGGCTGGACGACGAGTCCCGGGCCACCTTCAGCTGGTTCCAGCGGCTCACGCTGCTGGTGTTCTTCGGCGTGATCTTGTGGCTGCTCTACCGGATGGGCACCGTCCGCGTCACGGCGTACGAGGACCGGGTCGAGGTGCGGAACGTGTTCAAGTCGTACCGGTTCGCCTGGACCGACGTGAAGGCGCTGCGGTTCAACCCGGGCGACCCGTGGCTCCAGCTGTTCGATGCCGACGGCAACCGACTCGGCGTACTGGCCGTGCAGGCGTCCGAAGGCGGCCGGGCGAGCGCGGCCGCGAAGCAACTGGCCTCGGTCGCCCGCGCGCACGGGGCGGGCGCTAGCAGCTGACCGTGAAGGTCGTGCTGTGCTCGTCGCCCGGCACCAGCACGATCAGGTCGTCCCCGCTGACGAAGGCATCCGGGGGACAGGTCATCGGCTCGACCGCCAGCGCGGCCCGGCCGATCGCACTCCCGGTGTAGAGCTGCATCCACTTCGTGTCGCTGGTCAGGACCGCCCGGTTCCCGCTGTCGGGATCGGTCAGCGTCACCGACCAGACCGGCGGCAACCCGGTGAACGCGTTGTCGATCTCCAGATCCTGCAGCAGCCGTGGTTTGCCGAAGTCGTACTGCGACCCGGCGACCGGCGCCGTACCGATCGGGCTCAACCGGTCGGGCGTCACCTCGAGCCACTTCTCGGCGCTGAACTCCAGCTCGCACTCGTCGATCTTCCGCCCGACGCTGAGGTAGGGATGGGTCCCGTACCCGTACGGCGCGTCGCTCGCGCCGATGTTCGCCGCCTTCGCGGTGACCGTCAGCCCTTCGTCGCCGAGGCGGTAGGTGATCGCGAGATCCAGCTGATGCGGGTAGCCGGGGAGGCCGTGCAGCCGGTGCGCCACCTCGACGACGGACTCGTCGATGCCGTCGTCGACGCGCTCCCAGTTCGCCCACCGGGTCAGCCCGTGGATCGCGTTCGAACGAGCCGGCTCGCTCAGGTAGAGCTGCTGGTCCGCGCCGCGGAAGGTGTACTTCCCGTCGGTGATCCGGTTCGGCCAGGGGAACATGTGTTGCCCGATCCCGGCATGCGCGGCCTGGTCCTCGGGATACCCGAGCAGCAACTCGCGTCCCTCGTAGGCGAGCCCGCGAAGACCGCCTCCGACACTCACCACCGTCCCGGTGTATCCACCGGCCCGGATGGTCCACTGCTCGCCCGACGGCAAAACGCTCATGGACCCATCCTTACCCACAGCGACCGCCGCTGTCCGCCCCGGCCACGTGCCGGACACGACGAGTTCAGGAGGCGGCGGAGTCGTGCGGGAGGTTGATCACCTTGGCGATCAGCTCCAGTTCGGGGTCGTGCGGTGTCTCGGGGGACCCGTCGACGACCACGTTGGCCCGGGCGCGGGTGTTCTCGGCCGCGAAGTGGTCGCGCTCCCAGCGCATCCAGTCCAGCCAGCGGTCGCGCAGCGCCTCGCCGTCGCGGGCGATGCCGCGGTCCAGCCGGACCTCGTTGCTGGTCTCGATCCACACCCGCAGTGACTGCCAGGGGTCGGCGTCGCGATCGGCCGCGGTGACGCCCTCGACGATCAGCAGATCGAGGGTCGCCGGGACGATGTGCAGTTCGGCGTACGCGCCGAGGTTCCAGTCGTAGCGCCGGTAGCGTCCTTCGCGGCCGTCCGCGAGCCGCTTGAGCACGTGGTCGCGGAGCAGCCCGAAGCCACGGACGGCACCGTCCCACCCGTCGTACAGGTCGTCCATGTGCACGACCAGGGTGTGCAGGTCGCGGGCCTCGGCCCGGGCGGCGATCCGGCCGGCGAGGGTGCTCTTGCCTGAGCCGGCCGGGCCGTCCACGCTGATCAGCCGGGTCCGGCCGAGCCGGGCGGGAGCGGCCTGGACGTGGTCGAGCAGGCTGTCAAAGGTCAGGGGAGTGTTGGCGACTGGTTCGCTGGTCAGGCGGTCAGTTGATTCCATGGCGCTTCAGGATGTCCTCGATCTCGTCGAACTCCGACGACTCCTGCTTCGAAGCCTTGGCCTTGGGGGCTTTGGCGGGCTTGCCGGCAGGGGCGGAGGCCGAGGCGGGGGCAGGCCCGGTGGAGGTCAGCTCACCGGCGGTGGCTGAGGCGGGCTTGCTCTTGGGCGCCTTCTCCCCGCCGCGTCCGCGGGCGACGCCGGACACGACGTACAGGACCACCGAGACGCCGAACAGCGCGACCCCGGCCCAGACGGTGGGGGAGAAGATCAGGTGCGTCACCCAGGTGACGGCGGACTTCACGATGTCCCACAGCAGCTTCAGCAGGCCGGTCATGTAGAGCGAGACCGGCAGCAGCGACCAGGCCACCCCGCGGGTCCCGGCAGCCAAGCCGCGCCGTCGCCAGGCGATCCACGAGCCGATCAGGCCGAGCAGCGTCAGGCCCGCGCACAGCGGCAGCAGCGTCACATCGTTGAAGTCAGGCACATACCCAGGCTCGCACAGGAAGGGCAGGAACCAAGAGGGGAACAGCCCTGACGCCACCCTGAAACCACGCTCCGGGGACAATGGGCCGGTGCAACCAGAACGCCGCTTGGCCTTTACCGGGTTCGACAACGACGACGGGTCGGCTGACCCCGCGCTCGGTCAGGCGCTGGTGGAGCGCGATCAGGGAGCGATTCTGCTCGCGCTGACCAAGGCGCGGCTGCTGGTGCCGGTGGTGGCGATGCTGGGCGAGGTCGAGTACGACGAGCAGGGGCTCGCGCACGACAAGACCTCCGACATGGCCGTCGCGCTGCTCCAGGGCCAGGACGGGCGGAACGCGTTGCTGGCGTTCAGCGGCACCGAGAGCCTCGCCCGGTGGAGTCCGGAGGCCCGGCCGATGCCGGCTCAGGCGCAGTTGGTGGCGACCGCCGCGATCCAGGAGGGCGCCGCCGCGATCGTGCTCGACGTGGCGGGCCCGGCGCCCGCCGTACTGGAAACCGATGACGTACGCCGACTGGCCGCCGGCCTCCAGGTCGTTCGTCTGGAGGACGGCGGCTACGGCTGGATCACCCCGGCCTGAGCTGGCCGCAGCTGACCTCGCGGCCGGATCACCCGGCTGACCTCGCCTTCGTCGGGGTCGGGATCACCCGGCTGACCTCACCTTCGTCGGGGTCGGGATCACCCGGCTGACCTTGCCTTCGTCGGGGTCGGGATCACCCGGCGGGGGAGTTGACGGCGTCCATCGGCTTCGGGCGCATGGCCAGGCGGCCGGCGATCGCCGTCACGGGGAGCACGAGGAGCAGGACCAGGGCGACCCAGGCGAGGAGCAGCCAGACCGGGCCGGACGGGATCGGCCAGCCCCGGGTGGCGATGGCGATCGGGAAGATGCTGAAGCAGGCGGCGACCACGCCGAGGACGAGACCCATCGCCGCGACGACCAGATTCTCCAGGTACAGCATCTTCGAGATCTGCCTGCGGGTGGACCCGCTCAGCCGCTGCAGCCCGAACTCCCGCCGCCGGTCCAGGACCGCGACCGCGATCGTGTTGATCGATGCGATCGCGGTGTACGCGATGGCGATGGCCGCGAGCAGATAGCTGATCCAGGCGTCCACACCCAGCCCGGCGTCGAAGTCGGTCGACAGCAGTTCGCGGTCACCGATCGTTGCTCCCGGCCACTTCTGCAGGTCGGTCTGCCGCACCTTCTCCTCGTCCTTCGTCCGAACCAGGAGCTGGCTGGGCAGTCCGGTCGTCGTGTGCTGCGCGAGCAGTTCGCTCGGCAGCACGAGCGACTCGTACCCCGAACTGCCGTCGACCAGCGCCACGATCCGCACCTTCACCAGCGCGTCGTCGCCGAGCCGTACGCCGAGCTGATCGCCTATGCCCACCTTCAGCTTCTTCGCCGCGGCAGGCGGGATCGCGATGGTGGATCCCTTCAGCTCATCCAGGGACCCGGCCCGCACCTTCCCCTTGTAGACAGGCCCGTCGAGCCCGAGCAGCGGCCACGGATCGCTCGTGTGGCCGGTGTCGTACGGCTCCTCGATCCACCCCTTGCTCCGAACCAATGTCGAGGCAGCCGAGACACCTTCCGTACTGCGAACCTGCTCGGCCAGGTCGGCCGGGATGCCGCCGGACGAACTGGTCACCACGACATCGGCGTACAGGTTGTCCGTGTACGCCTCGACGGCCGCCTTCTGCTGGGTGGTCTGCGAGTAGATATTGCCCAGAGCAATCGCGGAGGCCAGCATGATCGGCACCAGGATCGCGGCGAACTGGACGGATCGGACCCGGAGGTTGATCACGGCAAGGATCCCGCTGACACCCCTGCCCTCGAGGAACTTGGTGATCCTGGTCCCGAGCAGCGCACGGATCACGACCGGGCCGAGCACGGCCACGGCGATGGAGCCGGTCAGTACAGCGGGTCCACCGATGGCGGCAGCGTTGGTGGGGCTCATGAAGATCGTGGAGACGCCGATTCCGACCGTGGCGGCCGCGAAGACGGCGCCGATGATCAACCGGATCCGGCTGACCGTGACGGGCGGTACGGCGGCCTCGCTGAGTGCCTGGATCGGCCGAATCGCGGCGGCCCGGCCGGCGGCGAACCCGACCGTCAGACGGAGGAGCACCAGGGTGAGGATCGCTGCCCCGGCGAAGGGGAGGATGCTCTGGTCGAAGCGGAGAGCGCTCGGGACGATCCCGTTGCCGGTGAGCATTCCGAAGATCCACCGGCCCATGGTCCGGCCGAGCAGCAGTCCGGCGCCCAGCGCGATCACGACGACCAGCATCGTCTCGGCGACGACCAGTTTGCGCACCTGGCCCGGGGTGGCACCGCTTGCCCGGAGCAGCGCCAGTTCGCGTCGCCGCTGGCGCACCGACAGGCCGATCGTCGCCGAAACCACGAGTGCCATCACCACGGCGACCATGCCACCGAACACGCCCGACAAGATGATCAACGGCAAACTGGTCGCGATCCCCGCGAACTCCGCCGCGCCGCGGTCGTCACCGGTCAGCGCGGACACGCCCGCCGGCAACTCCAGTCGCTTCGCCAGGTCCTTCGCGGAGGTTCCCTTGCCCGGAAAGATGCCGAGGGCATCTACCCTCGCTTCGGCGAACTGACGGGTGTCGCCGGCCGAGAAGAAGATCGACGGTACGTCGACCCGCCGGGCCGGCGTCGCGATCCCAGCGAGGGTGAACTCCCGCGGCTGCCCCGAGACGATGACCCGCACCTTGTCGCCCACCCGCGCTGTCCGGCGGTTGCCCGAGACCGGTTGAGCTGTGTCCAGCAGGCGAGCGTCCAGCACGACCTGCCCCACTTCGGGCGCTTGCCCACTGGTCAGCCGGTACGGCGTGAGCGCAGCGGAGGTCCACGGGTGGCCCGCCAGGACATCCTTGCCTGGAGCAACCATCGCTGCGAACGACAGGTCGACGACCACCTCGGCGACGCCCGCAGTACGGGACAGTTTGCCGGCGAGTGCGGGGTCGACGCCGTGGCGCTCGGGGTAGGCGACCGAGCCCGAGCCGTTCGGCGGGTGGTACGCCGGGCGGCCGGTCACCACGATCGGCGCGGCGGCCAGTCGCTGCGGCTCGGCGTTGAGGCGGAGGCCGGTCTCCAGCAACCCGCCGGCGGCTGCCAGCAGTGAGCTGCCGAGCAGGACGGCGACGAAGATCGCCAGGAAGGCGGCCGTCCGGAACCGCAGACTGGAAAGAGCGAGGCTGATCATGTCGGCACCTTCGTTCGGGACAACTTGGCGAGCACGGCGGCCACGCCTTCGCCGGTGGGGGCAGGCGTCTCGTGGACGATCCGGCCGTCGACCAGGAAGACCACCTGGTCGGCGTACGACGCGGCGACCGGATCGTGCGTCACCATCACGATCGTCTGGCCGGCGGCTCGCGACTGGTCGCGCAGCAACGCCAGCACCTCGGTCGCCGTCTGGGTGTCGAGCGCGCCGGTCGGCTCGTCCGCGAAGGTGATGGCGGCCCGGCCGGCCAGGGCCCGGGCGATGGCCACCCGCTGCTGCTGGCCGCCGGACAGTTCGCTCGGGCGGTGCTTGGTGCGCTCGCCGAGCCCGACCCGCCCGATGACGTCGGTCACCCAGGCGGCATCGGGTTCGCGGCCGGCGAGCGTGAGCGGCAGGACCACGTTCTGCCGAACGGTCAGCGCGGGCATCAGGTTGAACGCCTGGAACACGAAGGCGACGTGCTCGCGCCGCAACTCGGTCAGCGCGGTCTCGTCGAGTCCGCGCAACGGCGTACCGGCCAGGGACACCTCGCCGGAGGTGGGTTCGTCGAGCCCGGCAGCACAGTGCAACAACGTGCTCTTGCCCGACCCGGACGGGCCCATCACCGCGGTGAACGTGCCCTCGGCGAAGCCGTAGCTGACCCCGTCGAGAGCGGTCACGGCGCTGGGGCCGCCGCCGTAGATCTTCCGTACGCCGGTCAGCTGCACCGGATGCTGCTGGCGGGGGCTCATCGGGTCGCCACCAGCTGGGACTTGCGGTGGTACGACTCGTGGGTCCACCACAGGATCGCGACGGGTACGGCGAGGCCGAGGTCGGACCACAGCCACCACGGCCAGTGGAAGTGCCCGAACCCAAGCAGGACCAGCCAGATCACGAACTGGACCACGCAGACGGTGAGCCAGGCGGCGGACACGATCTGCAGCGCTCGGGTCAGGCCCTTGGAGGGCAGGGCGTCGGGAAGGCCGTCGAACACCTGGCGCAGGTCGCCCCGGGTGCGGGCGGCATCGAGCAGGTCGTGCCGGTCGATCGACTGGGCGACGTGCAGTGTGCCCTGCCGGGCGGCGGCGTCGAGCTTGCCCACGGCGGTGCGCTTGTCGTCGCCGGTCAGGCGTACGTCGTCGGGAGAGAGCAGCGGGCCGAGGGTGTCGAGGAGCGTGTTCATCGCAGTCTTCCTTCAGTGGAGGAGGGGTGGTGCCGATGAAAAAAGCGTAGGGGTTACACAGTTTGCCGGTGGAGGAGTTCAGCACCCGTTTCGGAGGTGGTGCTAGCTCCCCTCTTTGCCCTCGGATTCCGCCTCGGGCGCTGAAATGGGTCAGGATGAATGACATGAGCAAGGCACCGAAGGGACCAGGCCGCGAACCCCGGCCCGCTCAGCTGCCGCCGGGGCTGGCGTTGTCCTGGGGCGTGCACCCGGTCCAGCGGCGGGGGCCGAAGCCGGCGCTGACCGTCGAGCAGATCGTTGCTACCGGCATCGAGTTCGGCGACGGCCAGGGCTTCGACGCGATCTCGTTGCAGAAGATCGCCGCCCACCTCGGCGTCAGCACCAACGCGATGTACCGCTACGTGAGCTCCAAGGACGAACTCATCGTCCTCGTCGCGGACAAGGCCTGGGGCCGCGCGCCCGCACACATCCTGCAGACCAGCGGCTGGCGGGAGGGCTCACGCGCCTGGGTCAAGGCGCAGATAGACCGGTACGCCGAACGCCCGTGGTTGCTGGAGGTGCCCATCCGCGGCGCCCCCGTCACCCCGAACCTCCTGCACTGGCTGGAGACGCTGCTGCGCGTCCTGGACGACACCGGCCTGAGCCAGCACGACATGCTCGGCTGTGCCGTCCTCTTCGACGGCCACGTCCGCAGCTACGCCAACCTCTTCCGTCAGTTGGCCGCGAGCGACTCCACCCCGGTCGAATCCCAGGCAGTAGGGGCGTTCCTCGTCCCCCGCCTGAGCTCAGCCGGCTACGACAAGATCCTGTCTCTCTACACCAACCACGAATACGAGGACACCGTCGACGACGACCTCGACTTCGGCCTGGCCACGATCCTCGACGGCATCCAAGCCCTCATCGATCGCTCGGCGTAGAACTGACGGTCAGTTCGTGGTGGGGAGGGTGATTCGGACGGGCCCTTGGATGCGGGCTTCGGTCCAGGTGAGGTGGAAGGAGCTGCCGGGGGACAGCTCGGCGCGGCGGTGGGGTTCGGTGCGGGGGTTCATGGGGGCGGTGATGGTGGTGGCCGGCTGGGGGTGGACGCCGTTGGCGCGGATCTCGGCGATGACGGCGGCGAGCGCTTCGGCGGCGGGCTTGGGGTGGTGGTCGACGGTGAACAGGCCCAGGTCGTACTCGCGGTCCGGGAAGTCGAGCAGCCGCCGGTCGATGTCGTGGGAGGACCACCACGTGATGCCCCAGAGGGCGGGGTTGTGGACGACCGATTCGACCGTGCGCCGGGTGAATTCCGCCTGCAGGTCGACAGGGATGTCCGGGCCCGGTACGCCGACCTCCTGCAACCACACCGGCCGGGCAGGATCCAGCGAGGTCGCGGCGGCCAGTTCGACCAGGTAGTCCGCGTGCGAAACAGTCGCCGGGCCGAGCGGGCCGTCCACTCGGGAGACCCCGTTGAAAACCCACGAGTGGACGGTGCTCAGCTCACCCAGGTCGACGACGTCGACCGGGTGGAACGGGTGGTCCGGCTTGTACCAGGCGTCGTCGAAGACCGAGTGCAGAGCCAGTACTTCGGGGGCCGCCTTCTTCACCGCGACCAGCAGCTCCTGCGCCCAGCTCGTCGAGCTCGGAGCCGTCGTCGTACTGTCCGGCCAGAGGTTGTTCACCTCGTTCCCGAGCGTGATCGCGAAGACGTTGGGACGCGTGGCGACCGCGCCCGCCACTGCCTCGCAGTACGCCGTCAGGCCGTCTCGGACGGTGCTGTCCTCGAACAGGCTGCGCCGGTGCCAGGTCAGCACCCACGACGGGAGGAAGTCGAAGCTGGAGAGGTGCCCCTGGATCAGGTCGACCGCAACCTGCAGCCCGTACTCCGCGGCCGCGTCGATCAGGTCGAGCAGGTCGTCGATCGGCTGCTGCCGGATGATCGCGCGGTTGGGCTGGATCCACGGCCAGATCGGGAACACCCGGACGTGGTCGAGCCCGAGCCCGGCCAGGTCGGCGAAGTCCCGGCGTACCGCGGCGCCGTCGTAGTCGAGCCAGCTGTAGAACCAGCCGGACGACGGGACGTAGTTCGCGCCGAACCGCGGCGGGACGGGATCCGAGTGCATGAGAAGGATGCTAAATCGGTTTAGCGTCCCTGCCAAGTCAGGACGCGATCAGTGCGCCGGGGGAGCGGTGGATTCGCGGACGGTCAGGACCGGATCGGCGGTCCGGCGGTTGACGACCGCGGTCGGGGTGGCGATCACCTCGAGGAGCACCTCGGCGGCCTGGCGGCCGAAGTCGAAGGTGTCCCGGGACATCGCGGTCAGTGCCGGGTGCATCAGCTGGGTGAGGATCGAGTCGTCGAACGCCACGATCGACAGCTCGCCCGGGACCGCGACGCCCATCTCCATCGCGACGCCCAGGCCGGCCACCGCCATCACGTCGGAGTCGTAGACGATCGCGGTCGGCCGGTCCGCCTGGGAGAGCAGTTTGCGGGTGGTCGCGGCGCCTTCCGCGTCGCTGAAGTCCGTCGTCAGCGAGGGGGCGTCGATCAGGCCGAGGCGGGGAGCCGCGTCGCGGACGGCCCGGATCCGGCGCTGGGTGTGCTGGAAGTCCGGCGTACCGGCCACGTGGGCGATCCGGCGGTGGCCGAGCGCGGCGAGGTACTCCACGATCGACAGCATCGCGTCCCGGTCGTCGGCCCAGACCGAGGCCAGCGCGCCCTTGCCGCCGCGCCCGCCGATCACCACCGCGGGGAGTTCGAGCTCCTTCAAGGCATCGATGCGCGGGTCGCGCACGGTCAGGTCGACCAGGATGACGCCGTCGACGCGGTGCTCGGAGGCCCACCGCCGGTACACCTCGATCTCGGCCTCGGTGTTCTCCACGATCAGCAACTGCAGCGAGATCGAGTGCGCGGACAGACCGGACTGCAGGCCGGACAGCAGGTGCGCGAAGAAGGGTTCCACGCCCAGCGTGCGGGCCGGCCGGGCGATCACCAGGCCGACGGAGTCCACCCGGGAGGCGCCGAGCGCGCGGGCGGCGCTGTGCGGCCGCCAGCTCATCTGCTCGGCGATCTGCAGGATCCTCGCCCTGGTCGCGTCGCTGACGCCAGGCCGCCCGTTCAGCGCGAACGAGACCGCGCCTTTCGAGACGCCTGCCTTGTCGGCGATATCGGCGATCGTCGGTCGCGCCATCAGCCCTCCCTCACCCTGGTTGTCCCCTTGACAGCGGATTCTACGATGTGGATAGTGCAGGAGCTATACCGGTTTATCACTTCAGGAGAACCTCATGCGTAGTCGTCGTCTCACCCCGGTGGCAGCTCTTGCCGTCGCGGCCCTCAGCCTGGCAGGTTGCGGGCTCGGCTCCTCGGACGATACGTCGTCCGGCAGTAAGCCCACGGTCGATGCGAACACCCAGGTGACCGGCGAGGTGAGCCTGCAGACGTGGGCCCTGAAGCCGAAGTTCACGTCGTACGTCGAAGGGGTGATCAAGGCCTTCGAGGCGAAGTACCCCGGGACCAAGGTGACCTGGCTGGACCAGCCCGGCGACGGGTACGACAAGAAGGTGCTGAGCCAGGCGTCGGCCGGACAGTTGCCCGACGTCGTCAACCTGCCGCCGGACTTCGCGTTGCCGCTGGCCAAGCAGAACCTGCTGCTCGACGTCGCGGCCGCCGACCCGAAGCTGTCGGAGGAGTACGTCGAGGGCGGCGTACAGGCCTACCAGTACCAGGGGCAGACCGGCACCTTCGGCTACCCGTGGTACCTGAACACCGACATCGACTACTGGAACGCGACCAAGTTCGCCGCGGTCGGGCTGGACGCGAAGAACCCGCCGAAGACCTTCGACGAACTGCTCGCGGCCGCCAAGGTCATGCACGACAAGTCCGGCGGCAAGGAATACCTGATGAGCCGCCTGCCGGGCATCGGTGACTTCACCAACGCCGGCGTGAAGGTCCTGTCCGACGACGGCAAGACCTTCACCTTCAACACTCCTGAGGCCGTCGCGCTGCTGGACAAGTACCGCGCCGCGTACGCCGCCGGCTACCTGCCGCGCGACATCCTGACCCAGGAGTACCTGGGGAACTCCAAGCTCTTCACCCAGGGCAAGGTCGCCTGGACCACCGGTGGCGGCAACGCGATCCAGGACTTCGTCAAGGACAACCCGTCGCTGAAGGGCAAGGTCGTCCCGTCGCCCGCGCTGGACACCCCGCCGCTGTACGTGCAGGGCCTGTCGGTGTCGGCGAAGACCAAGAACCAGGCGGCCGCGATCGCGCTGGCCCGGTTCGTCACCAACGCGGAGAACCAGGCCGCGTTCGCGAAGATCGTCAACATCTTCCCGTCCACCAAGGCCTCCGCGAACGACCCGTACTTCTCCAAGTCCGACGGTACGCCGGAGTCCGACGCCAAGGTGCTCGCGTTCGCTTCGCTGGCCAAGGCCAAGTCGCTGCAGCCGGCCGTGATCAGCGGCGCCACCAACGACTTCATCAACCAGCAGATCTCGCTGGCGATCGCCGGCAAGGTGACGTCGAAGGCCGCTCTGGACGCCGCGGTGGCGAAGGCCAACCAGCTGCTCGCCCAGTGAGATGAAGTATCACCGCTGGTTCACTCCCTGGGTGCTGATCGTCCCGGCACTGGCCTGGCTGCTGGTCTTCAACCTGTGGCCGTCGGTCAACACCGTGATCCTGTCGTTCACCAACGCGCGCCCGATCGGTGGTGGCACCTTCGTCGGGCTGAAGAACTTCGAGACCCTGCTGCACGACGAGCAGTTGCGGTACGCGCTGCTGAACAGCGTGATCTACATGGTCGTCTGCCTGCCGTTCCTGACGATCTTCCCGCTCCTGCTCGCCGTGCTGGTGGAGAAGAAGCTGCCCGGGATCACCTTCTTCCGGACCGCGTTCTACACCCCGGTGGTGGCCTCGGCGGTCGTCGTGGCGCTGATCTGGCAGTGGATCCTGGACGATCGCGGCCTGGTCAACGGCCTGGCCGAGAAGCTCGGCGTGATCTCCGGGCCGCTGCCGTTCCTCAGCGACCAGTGGCTGTTGTTGCTCAGCGCAATCAGTCTGACGATCTGGAAGGGGCTCGGGTACTACATGATCATCTACCTGGCCGCGCTCGGAAACGTCGGTCGTGAACTGCACGAGGCGGCGGCCGTGGACGGAGCGTCGGCGTTCCGGCGCTTCGTCAACGTGACCATCCCGGGAGTCCGCGGCACGATGGTGCTGATCTCGATCCTGATCTCGGTGTCCGCCCTGCGGGTGTTCTCGGAGCTGTTCATCCTGTCCGGCGGCAAGGGCGGTCCCGGCGGCCGGGACAACTCGGTCGTGATGCTGATCCAGCAGTACAGCCAGGGTTTCGAAGGCAACCTGGGTTACGCGTCCGCGCTGTCGATCGTGCTGTTCTTCGTGACCGTCGTGCCGATGCTGGTGCTGGCCCGGCTCAACCGGAAGGGTGCCGAGGCATGAGCATCGTGACCGACCCCGCGCGACCGATCGCAGTACCGGAGGAATCCGGTACTGCGAAGCCGCGGCGGCGCGGGTCGTTCGGGTTCAACTCGATCTCGCCGACCGAGAAGGTGGTCCGCTACCTGCTGCTGGTGTTCGTGCTGCTGATCACGATCGGGCCGTTCCTGTGGCAGTTGTCGACCTCGCTGAAGGGATCCGGGGAGGACATCTACACCCGGATCCCGCGGCTGCTGCCGGCCCAGCCGACCTTGTCGCACTACGGCGAGGTCGCGGACACCATCCCGGTCTGGGACTACATGAAGAACTCGCTGCTGGTCGCCGTACTGGTTGTCGGCGGCAACATCGTGGGGTCGTCGCTGGCCGGGTTCGCGCTGTCGCGGCTGGAGTTCCGGTTCCGGCGGATCGTGCTCGGGCTGTTTCTGGCGACGCTGGTGCTGCCGGGCGAGGTGACCATCATTTCGCAGTACGTGACAGTGCGGGAGCTTGGTCTGGCGAACACGCTCTTCGGGGTGGCGTTGCCGGGGATGATCGGGGCGCTGAACGTGCTGCTGATGTTCAACGCGTTCCGGTCGCTGCCGATCGAGGTCGACCAGGCCGCGGTGGTGGACGGGGCGAACGTGTGGCAGCGATTCGTCTACATCGGGCTGCCGTCGGTGCGCGGAACGATCAGCGTGGTGGCGATCTTCGCCTTCATCGGCGCCTGGGACGACTTCCTCTGGCCGCTGATCGTGCTGACCGACCCCGACAAGTACACGCTGACCGTCGGCCTGCAGTACCTGTCCGGCACCTTCAGCAACAACCCCCGCCT
Organism: Kribbella voronezhensis; assembly: GCF_004365175.1. Classification (NCBI taxonomy): domain Bacteria; kingdom Bacillati; phylum Actinomycetota; class Actinomycetes; order Propionibacteriales; family Kribbellaceae; genus Kribbella; species Kribbella voronezhensis. Next base: position 5,845,688 of record NZ_SOCE01000001.1, read on the forward strand.
GATCGCCGCCGGCACGATGATCGCGTTCATCCCGATCGTGATCGTCTTCGCCGTCTGCCAACGCTTCTTCTTCAAGGGCGTCGAGGAGGGCGCTGTGAAGGGGTAGACCCGCCCGCTGTGCGTCCTCCTTCGTCGGACGCTCGCGGCGGGTCGCCGCTCCTTCGTCGCGGCTCGGACGCTGGCGCTGCGAGGTCGCCCGTCTCGGGTAGGCCACGCGCATCTAACTGAAGGTCTTCGTCTAACTCCCCGATCGGCCCGGCACGTGTTCTGTACCGGGCCGTTCTCGTGGCGCACGGCGAACATGTTCGCTACGAACTTGTTCGGAACGAACATGTTCGGTATGGTCCAGGTATGGATGAGAAGGTGCGGAGCCGGCGGGAGCGGCCGGCCAAGGCGGCGTTGACGCGCGCCGGGATTGTGGCGACCGCGGTCGAACTGGTGCGCGCCGAAGGGCTGGCCCGGGTGACCATGCGGCGACTGGCGCAGGAACTCGACACCGGAGCGGCCTCGCTGTATGTGTACGTGCGGAACACTGCCGAGCTGCACGCGGCCGTGCTCGACGAACTGCTCGGCGCGGTCGACCTGAGCCCGGTGACAGCGCCGGGCGACTGGCGAGAGCGACTCGAGCGCGTGCTGGCGTCGTACGCCGATGTGCTGTTCGAGTACCCAGGGCTGGCTCAGTCCGCCTTGGTGGCGAGGCCGTCGGGGGAGCACTACCTGAATCTGGTCGAGGCTCTGCTCGCCCTCCTCGACCAAGGCGGTGTGCCGAAGGGGCAGGCGGCATGGGGGATCGACATCCTGCTGCTGTTCGCCACGGCGCAGGCAGCCGAGCATGCAGACGCGGATCCCCGGGCGAGTGGAACCGAGGAACGGTCGTCGCAGGACTGGGCGGCGCTGGCGGACGCAGTACGGAATGCCTCGTCCGAAACCCATCCCCACCTCGCGGCGCAGGGCACCGACCTGCTGTCCGGGCCTGGGGAAGCGCGGCTGGCGTGGGGATTCCGCGTTGTCATCAACGGTGTGCTCGGCACGCCCAGGCCTGAAGGAGCAGCGAAATGAGCACCCATCACCCGATCGCGATCATCGGTGCCGGACTCGGCGGGCTGATGCTCGCTCGCGTCCTGCACGTCAACGGCATCGAGTCCGCCGTCTTCGACCTGGACGCTTCGCCGACCGCGCGCACCCAGGGCGGCATGCTGGACCTGCACGTCGAGTCCGGCCAGGCGGCGCTGCGAGCAGCCGGCCTGTACGACGAATTCCGCGACCTCGTGTTTCGGGGCGGCGAGGCGACTCGCATTCTCGACAAGCACGGGGTGGTCCGGTTCGCGGAGGAGGACCACGGTGACGGCAGCGGCGAGAGCGACCGGCCGGAAGTCAATCGCCGCTCCCTGCGTGATCTGCTGCTCGGGTCGCTGCCTGCGGGGACGGTGCGATGGGCCGCCAAGGTCGTGGCGGCCCGGTCGCTCGGCGATGGCCGTCATGAGGTGGTGCTTGCCGATGGCAACAGGTTTAGCACCGATCTGCTGGTCGGCGCGGACGGCGCGTGGTCGAGGGTGCGCTCGCTGGTGTCCGATGCTAAGCCCTTGTACTGCGGGCTTTCGTTCGTCGAACTCAGTCTTGAAGACGCCGACAAGCGGCATCCCGCGGCTTCTGCCCTGGTTGGTCAGGGCATGATGTTCGCTCTGGGTGACAGCAAGGGGTTCTTGGGGCATCGCGATCCGGACGGCTCACTGCACGTCTACGCGGCGCTGCTGGCGGACGAGGGCTGGTCGACGTCGGGAGAGATCGACTTCGCCGACACCGACAAGGCCAAGGTGGCGTTGGCGGAGTACTTCTCGGACTGGCACGAAGACCTCCTCAGACTCATCACTGATGCAGACGGGGCTCTGGTTCCCCGGCCGATCCACGCGCTGCCGGTCGATCACCAGTGGGATCGCGTGCCCGGCGTGACGCTCGTGGGCGACGCGGCACATCTGATGTCCCCGTTCGCCGGCGAAGGCGCCAACCTCGCCATGCAAGACGGTGCCGAACTGGCCACCGCTCTCGCTGCGAACCCGGATCGCCCGGAGAATGCACTGTCGCAGTACGAGGCAGCCCTGTTCCCCCGAAGCCAAGCCGCAGCCGCCCAATCCGCCGACGGCCTCCTCCTGTGCTTCAACCCCGATAGCCCGCAAGGCCTGCTCGACTTCTTCAACTCCATTCCCGGCTAGCTCGTAATATGCGCCCGCTTCGCGTCCTCATCGCGGCAACGGTCCGGGGGTCGTTGTATCCAGTCTCGATGCGGCGCAGACTTGCGTCATGGCCGGGAAGCGGTGGAGCGAGCTCGATCCTCGGGTTCGGCAAGCAATTCTGCTCGGTGGTGCCTTCGAAGCAGGACTGAAGGTCGCTGCGCTCGTCGATCTGGCCCAGCGGCCGCGCAGCGACATTCGAGGCTCGAAGGCAGCATGGGCAGTCGCGCTGACGCTGGTGAATTCGGGTGGAGTCGTGCCGATCGTCTACTTGTTGCGCGGACGCCGTCGCAGCTGACCGATACCGGACGGCTGTACCGCGTGTCTGCTCGTCGACGCTCCGCACCCAGCAGAGGGTGGACTTCGGTCGATCTACCGTCGTGGAATGACTCGACCCTTCGACTATGACGCTGAGGTTCCCCGGTATCACGTGCGGCTGGTAGCGGCCGCGGCTGTACGAGTCGATGATCACGTGCTCGACATCGGCTGCGGTACCGGCCTCACCACGCGGGACGCCGCCAAGGCCGCGCGCTCTGGAAGTGCGGTCGGTGTCGACATCAACGCCACCAGTCTCGAGACAGCCCGGCGGCTGAGTGCTGAAGAGGGGCTGCGCAACATCCACTTCGAGCAGGCGGATGCGCAAGGGCATGCCTTTCCGGCAGCGGGGTTCTCGTTGGCGGTCAGCCGGTTCGGGACGATGTTCTTCGCTGATCCGGAGGCCGCGTTCACCAACATCGGGCGGGCGTTGCGGCCGGGGGCGCGGTTTGTGCAGTTGGTCTGGCAGGAACGGAAGTACCAGGAGTGGGACGCCGTGATTCGGCAGGCCTTCGTGGGTGGGGATGCGGCTCCGCTGACCGGCGAGGCGTTCTCGCTCGCCGATCCGGCGACCGTCGAACGTCTGCTGACCGCCGCGGGATTCACCAATCTGGAGATCACCGACATCCGCGAACCTGTGTACTACGGTCCTGACGCCGAAGCCGCCCGTGACGCGGCACTGAGCCTGCAACTGACCCAGAACCTGCTCGCCGAGCTCGACCCGACCGAAGCGGAGCAGGCTCTCGAGCGTCTACGAGCCGGCTACGAGACCCACCGCACCGCCACCGGCATCTGGCTCGACACCCGCGCCTGGCTCATCACCGCAGTCCGCCGCTAGTCAGAGCCGGCATTCCAAAGACTCGCGCTCACATCCGGGCTCTCAGTACGTCGAACTCGCAGCCTGGTGAGTTCGGGTCGAAGCCGTGCTCGAGCAGCCAGCGGGACGCGCCCAGGCTGCGCAGCGACCACCACGCGCGGATCACGTCGTAATCGACATCGCCGCCGTAGCCGGCCGCGAGGTCGGCGAGACGCTCCTCGTGGCCGAGCGTCAAGATCGCCAGGTCGAACATCGCATCGCCCTGGCTCGCCTCGGACCAGTCGATGATGCCGGTGACCTCGTCACCGTCGACGAAGACGTGGGTGATCTGCAGGTCCCCGTGGGTGAACACTGGCTTCCAGGGCCGGAGCGCTGCCTCGGCGATCTCGCGGTTGCGCCTGACCAGGTCGGCGGGAAGCGCGCCGCTCGTGATGAGCCAGTCGCACTCGGCGTCGAGGTGGGCCTCGATCTCGTCGCGGCTCTTCCGTCCGTGCCACGGCGGCAGCGGTGAGTCGTGCAACTTCCGGATCGCGGCGCCTGCCGCTGCCCAGGCCGCGGGCGACGCGGTCGACGGCTCACCGAGACGGCCGAGAGCGAGCCCGCGGACGGCGGCGATCGCAAGCACGGGCGGCTTGCGCCACAGGACCTCTGGAGTCGGAACCGGCGCCAGAGCCATCGCTTCGACCTCGACGTCGAGGTTCGCCTGATCGCTGTCGATCTTCAGGAACACGTCGCCGACCCGCAGCGTCACGCGCTCACTATGGGCAACGACGACCTCGACCTCTTCCACGCCGGCCATTGTCGCGGGGATGTCCGCCGGCGGCACCCGAATTCCCGACCGCCCGCAGCACGGGGAAAGCCAGTACGGGAAGGCAGTACGGGGAAGTCAGCGACGCGGAGCGGAAGGGTGGACCTCGCCGGTGTACTTCTCGCCGGGCCCGGTGCCGGGCTCGTCGGGGATGGTGGAGGCTTCTTTGAAGGCGAGTTGGAGGGAGCGCAGACCGTCGCGGAGCGGGGCGGCGTGGTGGTGGCCGAGGCTCGGGGCGGCGGCGTCGAGCAGGCCGGCCAGAGCGTCGATGAGCGAACGCGCCTCGTCCAGGTCCTGGTGGTCGGGCAGATCCTCGGCGAGGCCGAGGTTGACGGCGGCGGCGCTCATCAGGTGCAGGGCGGCGGTCGAGATGATCTCCACACTGGGTACTTCGGCGATGTCGCGCGACACCGTCGACATCGGGTCCACCCGGGCCTCGGGCGCGGGGGTGGTTTCGGGTGAAGTGGAGATGGGGTCGGTCATGCTGCTACTCTTGCATGGCGACCGACCCGGTCCGTTGGTGACCCCTGAGCGGAATACTCGAGGGACTCCGGTGGTTCGAGTCTAAGCGGAGGGCCACCTCCCACCCAGTCGACGAAGAGTCGGCGGGTCCCGGTCACGCCGGCCAACCGGTCCGAGAGGACAGGCAGGACGGCGATCGTACGGCGTACTTCCCGGGCAACCGGGGTTGCACCGCTGCCGATCTGGGAATTGGGCCTTCGTGTGGACGCACGAGGGCCTTTCGTCATTTCTGTAGAGATACAGGCGGCGACAATGACCTCGGGCGGTCACGAGGTGGTACCAGCAAACGAACAACCCAGGAGGACCCATCACCATTGAACTGCGCGTCAACGAGCGCATCCGCGTTCCCGAGGTGCGACTGGTCGGACCGAACGGTGAGCAGGTAGGCATCGTCCGGATCGAAGACGCACTGCGGTTGGCACAGGAAGCCGATCTCGACCTGGTCGAGGTTGCGGCCACGGCACGTCCGCCGGTCTGCAAGCTGATGGATTTCGGCAAGTACAAGTACGAGACCGCGCAGAAGGCGCGCGAGTCCCGCCGGAACCAGACCAACACCGTCATCAAAGAGATGAAGCTGCGGCCGAAGATCGACCCGCACGACTACGAGACCAAGAAGGGTCACGTCGTTCGGTTCCTGCGTGCCGGTGACAAGGTCAAGATCACCATCATGTTCCGTGGTCGCGAGCAGTCCCGCCCCGAGCTGGGGTTCCGGCTGCTGCAGCGGCTGGCCGAAGACGTCAGCGAGCTCGGCTTCGTCGAGTCCTCGCCGCGCCAGGACGGCCGGAACATGATCATGGTGCTCGGACCGCACAAGAAGAAGTCCGAGGCGCGCGTGGACGTGGAAGCCGAGAAGGCCAAGAAGCTCGCCGAGCACGAGGCCGAGCAAGAGGCCGAGCGGATCGAGCGGGCGGCGCAACTGAAGCAGTACGAGGCCGAGAAGGCAGCCGGGGCCACCAAGAAGCCCAAGGGTCCGGCAGACAACCTCGATCCGGAGTGACGTGTCGCTCCGGCCGCGAGGTTGAAACGCATCGCAGCCGGAGCAACAGCACCGGTCGAGTCAACGAAAGAGACCAGGAGTACATAGCCATGCCGAAGATGAAGACCCACTCGGGTGCCAAGAAGCGCGTCCGGGTCACGGGTTCGGGCAAGCTGCTGCGCGAGCGCACCGGCCGTCGCCACAAGCTCGAGGAGAAGTCGAGCCGCCGGACCCGCCGGCTGGCCGGCACCATCGAGGTCTCGCCGACGCACGCCAAGAAGTTCAAGAAGCTGCTCGGCATCTGAGCTGCTCTTCCCCCACCCCGAACACCCCGCCGGGTGGACGAGCTTCTTCCGGCGCAGAAATACAAGGAGTAACACCTCATGGCACGCGTGAAGCGGGCAGTCAACGCCCACAAGAAGCGCCGGGTCGTACTGGAGCAGGCCAGCGGTTACCGCGGCCAGCGCTCGCGGCTTTACCGCAAGGCGAAGGAGCAGGTCACCCACTCGCTCGTCTACGCCTACCGTGACCGCAAGGCGCGCAAGGGCGACTTCCGCAAGCTGTGGATCCAGCGCATCAACGCTGCGTCCCGCGCGGAGGGCCTGACCTACAACCGCCTCATCCAGGGTCTTCGCCTGGCCGAGGTCGAGGTCGACCGCAAGATCCTCGCCGACCTGGCCGTCAACGACGCGCCGGCGTTCTCGGCGCTGGTCGCGCTGGCGAAGGCGGCCCTGCCGGCCGACCTGAACGCCAAGAGCGACGCCGCGGCCTGAGCCGCAGCGACGACCCGGTAGCAAGCACCGAAGTGGCGAGCCCTGGTCTGTTGACCGCGCAATCCGCGCGGATCAAGCAGGCCCGGAGGCTCGCCACTCGTGCGTTCCGGAAGAAGTCCGGCCGGTTCCTGGTCGAGGGCCCGCAGGCGGTCCGGGAGGCACTCGAGCACCGCGAACTGGTGGTCGAGGTGTACGCCGAACCCGACGTCGCCACCCGCCACCGCGACCTGCGCGACCTGGCCCAGCTCGCCGACGTCCCGTGGTACGACGTGAATCGCGCGGCGATCGAAGTACTGAGCGAGACCGTCACCTCGCAAGGCGTCGTTGCCGTCTGCTCGCTGGTCGACGTCGCACTGGAAGATGCAGTACGCCGTACTGCGCGGCTGGTGGCCGTCGGCGTGCAGGTGCGGGATCCCGGCAATGTCGGCACCTTGATCCGTACTGCGGACGCGGCCGGCGCGGACGCCGTCGTACTGTCCGCCGAGTCCGTGGATCCGCACAATCCCAAGGCGGTCCGGGCCAGCGTCGGAAGTTTGTTCCATCTGCCGATCACGGTCGAGGCGGATGTGGTCACGGCCGCGAAGTCGTGGCGGGAGCAAGGTCTGCAGGTTCTGGCGGCCGACGGCTACGGCAGTACGGACCTCGACGAGTGCATCGACGACGGCACGCTGGCGAAGCCGTCCGTCTGGTTGTTCGGCAACGAGGCGCACGGGTTGCCCGACGGGTTCGACGCGATCGTCGACCGTTCGGTGAAGGTCCCGATCTACGGGCGAGCCGAGTCGTTGAACTTGGCGACTGCGGCCGCTGTCTGCCTCTACGCCTCGGCCCGCGCGCAACGGCGTACGGACTGAATTACTTCTTCACGCGGATTTCGAGGCCGTCGAGGAGGGCTTCGAGGCCGAAGCTGAAGGACTCGCTGAAGGTCGTGTCGATGTCACGGGCGACCCGGCGGTTCAAGGCTTCGCGCATGGTGGGGTCGGCGACGGCTTCGGCCTGCTGGATCACCTCGCCGGCCCACTCGGTCAGTGAGCGCCCCGACCTGCTGGTGATCTCGCGAGTCGCGACCTCGGCGCTGGCGGTGCCGAGCGTGTAGGCCATCACGCTGCCCATCGCGTAGTCGAGATCCTTGCCGGTGAAGCCGGCCGCGCCGAACAGGACCAGGCCGCGGGACCCCATCGTCATCGCGTTCGGTCCGATGCTCGGCCGGGTGTACATCACCTCCGGGAGCCAGTGGTGCCGCAGTACGGCGGCGCGCAGGCTGTGGCCGAACAGGAGCGCGCCGTTGCGCCAGCCGGCCAGCGCGGGATCCGGCACGTCGATCTCGCCCCAGATCTCGTCGATGAGCAGGTCGATCAGATCGTCCTTGGTCGGGACATGCCAGTACAGACTGGTCGCGCCGGCGCCGAGCTTGGCGGCGAGCTTGCGGATGCTCAGCCCGGCCAGTCCCTCGGCGTCGAGCGTCGTCATCGCGGTCTGCACGATCTGCTCCCGGCTGAGGGTCTCCCGTGCCGGGGCCGCGGCTCGCTTCCGGGTCCAGATCGAATCCTTCATGAGCCCATCGTAGCCAATCCACTCGCACACTGTGCGAGTCTTGTCGTACAGTGTGCGAGTGACTAGTACACCGTACGAGTCCACGGCGACCGGTCATCCGCGACGCTGGTGGATCCTGCTGATTCTTTGCCTGAGCCTGATGGTGCTGGTGGTCGACAACACCGTGCTCAACCTGGCGATCCCGTCGCTCATGCGCGACCTGTCCGCGACGCCGGCGGACGTGCAGTGGATCATCGACGCCTACATCCTGGCGTTCGCCGGTCTGCTGCTGACCGCGGGCAGCCTCTCCGACCGGTTCGGCCGGCGGAAGGTGCTGCTGATCGGGTTGGTGCTGTTCGGGCTGGCCTCACTGCTGGCCACGCTCGCGGAGAACCCGTGGCAACTGATCGCGTGCCGCGGTCTGATGGGTGTCGGTGGTTCGCTGCTGATGCCGAGCACGCTGTCGCTGCTGTTCACGGTGTTCCCGCCGGAGGAGCAGCGCAAGGCGATGGCGGGCTGGTCGATGGTCGCGATGGTCGGCGTGATCGCCGGCCCGACGGTCGGTGGCGTGCTGCTCGAACACTTCTGGTGGGGTTCGATCTTCCTGCTGAACGTGCCGATCGCGGTGGTCGCGATCATCGGCGCGGTCGTGATGATTCCGGAGTCGCGCGGCCCGGCGCGGGACGTCGATCCCGGAGGTGCCGTGCTCTCGATCATCGGGATGGCGGCGCTGGTCTGGGCGATCATCTCCATTCCCGCGCACGGGTTCCTCTCGGCCAAGGTGCTCGGCGGGCTGGTGATCGGCGTGGCCGGCCTGATCGGGTTCGCCTTGTGGGAGCGGCGGAGTGAGCACCCGATGGTGCCGCTGGAGTTGTTCAAGAACCGGAACTTCAGCGGGACCAGCTTCTCGATCGTGCTGTTGTCCTTCACCGCGGGTGGGTTGCTGCTGGCACTGACGCAGTACCTGCAGTTCGTCCTCGGGTACAGCCCGCTGAAGGCCGGCCTCGGACTCATTCCGTACGCCGCTTCGGCGATGCTCTTCAACGGTCTCGGGGCGACGCTCGGGAAGAAGGTCGCCGACCGGACGCTGATCGCGGTCGGGCTGGTGATCATCGCGGCGGGCTTCGGGATCCTGACCCAGGTGAGTGCGACGTCGGGGTACGGGCTGTTGATCGTCGGTCTGCTGGTGATGGGCGTCGGCGGCGGGCTCGCCGGCCCAGCGGCGTACACGCTGCTGATGCAGTCGGTGCCGGCTGAGCACCGGGGCGTGGGGTCCGCGATGAACGACACCGTGCAGCAGGCGGGTGCCGCGCTGTCGGTCGCAGTACTGGGAAGTGTTCTTGCCGGTGCTTACTCGTCGTCGCTGCCCGACTCGGTTCCGGAGGCGGCGCGGAAGTCGATCGCCGACACGCTCGCACTCGGTCCGGACTTCGTCGCCGCGGCTCGTGGCGCCTTCACCGACGCGATGTCGATCGCGATGACGGCCGGCGCGGTGGGTGCGGTGGCTGGTGCGCTCGTCGCTGCGATCGCGTTGCCGCGAGGCCGTCGTACGGAGGAACCGTTTGCCGACGTCTCCGCTGCGGCAGGCGGCGTTGACGAGATCGGTGACCGCGTGGCACCTTAGGCGCAGCGCGCGCCAGGGCGCCTCCTCTCCGCGGCAAGCACCGAGTGCACCTGGGAACACCTGAGATGACGTGTGGCCGACGAACCCTTCGGGACGGCCCGGTTCAGCGGAGCGGGTAGTCCCGGAAGGATTCGCCGATGTCCACTTCGTCGCTGCCCGCGAAAGCCAGCCTGAGCCAGCTCCGCGCGCGGGCCAAGGACCTCCGCAAGGCCGTCGCCAAGGGGCGCCCGGACGCGATCGCGCGCGTCCGGGCGCACCACCCGGAGTACCGGGGGAACGCTGTCGACTCAGCCGCCTTCACCTTGCGCGACGCGCAACTGACGATCGCGCGCGAGCACGGCATGAACGGCTGGGCCGAACTGATGGAGAAGGTCGCCACGGAACTCGTCGAAGGGCGGGAACTGCACCGGTACTTCGGGGTCGAGTTGAACAACGAGACCTGGGACCTGATGGACCAGATCGACGAGAACAGCCCGATCGGTGATCAGGAACGCCTGCTGTACGGCGCTTACGCAGCCTGCCTGCACTGGCTCGAAGCCGGCAACGAGGCCAACCACGCGCGCGGTGAATACGTGATCGCGCGGGCGGCTCTCCGCATCGGCCGCCCGGCGCTCGGCCTGGAACATGCGCGCCGCTGCCTCGAACTGGTCCTCGCCCACCCCGACCAGATGGCCGACTGGGACGAACCCTTCGCCCACGAAGCCCTCGCCCGAGCCCTCGCCGCCACCGGCTCCCCAGACCTCGCCCGCGCCGAGCTGGCCCGGGCAACAGAACTCGCAGCCGCCGTCACCGGAGACGGCGACCGTCGAGTCCTGGCCGACGAGTTCGCGAAGGAACCCTGGTTCGGCCTGCGCCCGTAGTACAGATGCCGTTCAGGCCGGACTCGGATCGGCGAGGGCGGTTCGGAGCTCGGTTGTCGCGGTGGTGAGGCAGTCGCGGAAGGGCTTGTTCGCCTTGGCCTCGATCCAGAGCTGGAAGGCATTCGCGAAGGCGATCGTGGCGACTTGGGCGATCGCCTTCGAGGTGCCGGTGGCAGTGCCTCGTTGCTCCAGGGCTTGCTGGATCGCCACGCTGACCGTGGCGGCCTTGGTGCGTTCGCGTTCCTGGAGTTCAGGGCTCGAGGCGATCACGTCGCGGCGTTCCGCGAGTTGTTCGACATCGACGGCCAGAAGGTTGCCGACCTCGGTGAGCGCGTCGAGAACTGCCGTCAGCGGTGGTGTGTGGTCCGCGGCCACGAGGACGGCTTTGGCGATGGCGGGCGGAAGTTGGTCCGAGTTGGCGAACAAGACCTCACGCTTGTCGGGGAAGTAGCGGAAGTACGAGCGGCGGGTGATGCCGGCGCGTTCGGCGATCTGGGTCACCGTCACGGCGTCGTACCCGTGTTGCCGGTACAGCTCCAAGGCGGCCTTGCGCAGCCGCTGTTCGGTGCCGGGATCCCATCTCGCCATGTCTTCACCTTAGCAAGTGATGTCTCAATGTGACATCAGTGCTAGAGTCAGTGATGACACAGTGAGACATCACAACTGAGGAGTTGGTCATGGCGGGCGAAGTCTGGATTCTCGGAGCCACCGGCCGCGTCGGCCGTGCTGCCGCCGCGCGTCTTGCGGATCGTGGCGTGGACCTGGTGCTGGTCGGGCGCGACCGCGACAGCCTGCAGAAGGTCGTTCCCGGGCAGTCGAAAGTCATCGTGGCCAACGGAGTCGAGCAGATGACGGCGGACATCGCGCGCGAGCGGCCCGCCGTCGTCGTCAACCTTCTCGGTCGGTACGGCGAGACGGCGGTCCCGATCGCTCGTGCCTGCATGCCCGGCGGACATTACGTCGACCTGGCCAATGACCTGGCCGCCTTCTCGCAGGTGTTCGCCCTGCATCGAGAGGCCATCGACGCCGGTAGCACCTTGATCACCGGCGCCGGCTTCGGCGTACTGGCGACCGAAGCCCTGGTGATCAAGCTCTGCGAGGATCGACCCACCCCGGAGCGGGTCCGCGTCGACGCGCTGGCGTCGGTCGCCACGGACGCCGGTGTGCTGGGCGCCGCCCTTGGGGCCACCATCGTGGACGTGCTCGTCACCGGTGGGCGCGGCTACCAGGACGGCCGGATGGTCAGGGCGCGCCTCGGCTCCGGCGTGCGGATTCACCCGCTTCCTGATGGGCAGCAGGTGAAGTCTGGGGTCGTGCCCACTGGTGAATTGCTCGCCGCCCAGCGGGCCAGTGGAGCGCCGAACGTCAGCGCCACCTCCGCGCTCGCCCCGACGTCTCCGGTTGTGCGGGCAGTTCTGCCGCTGTTCGCAGTACTGCTGTCCATCCCAGGTCTGCGCCGGCTCGCTGTGCGCCGGCTGGCCGGCGTACGCGTCAAGGCCGCGCCGCGTCCCCGAACGCACTCCTGGGGACATGCCGTCATCACCTGGCCCGACGGAAGCACCCGAAAGGGCTGGCTTCGCACTGACGACGCCATGGACTACACCGCCGACGTCATCACGGAAACCGCAACCCGCCTCGGCCGCGGCGAAGGCCCCGCCGGCGTCTACACCCCAGCAGCCGCCTTCGGCCCCGACCTCGCCATTGCCGCCAACGGAACCTTCCTCCTCGACCAGTAGACCTCTGTCGGCCGCTTTGGTCGGCCACGCTTTCAATAGCCTGCCGCGAACTGGCGTGCGTGGGAGAGCCAGGGAGTGAGTGACGGGGGAGCGAGCGTCGGTGGGTCATGGGATCGATGTGTGGACGACCGATTCACGCTCAGGGCCTGTGGGTTCCTAGACTGCGGGCAGCAGTTTCAGATATCAGCGACCCCGGGAAGAGAGCCATGTCCGGTCCCAACAAGAACTACGACCCGGTCGAGGTGACACCTCTGCACGCCGACGAGGTCGAACGGACGCGCGACGAGGCTCTCGACGCCTTCGCCAAGGCGGCCGACCTGGCCGCGCTGCAGGAGGCGAAGCTGGCCCACCTGGGCGACCGTTCCCCGATCGCGCTGGCGAACCGGGAGATCGGGGCGCTGCCGCCGCAGGGTCGCAAGGAGGCCGGGCAGCGGATCGGGTCCGCCCGGAAGGCGATCAACGAGGCGTACGCCGCCCGGCTCGCGACGCTCGAGGCCGAGCACGAGGAGCGGATGCTCGCCACCGAGCGGGTCGACGTCACCCTCCCGTGGCACTCCCCGCAGCTCGGCGCGCGGCACCCGCTGAGCCTGATCTCGGAGCAGGTCGCCGACGTGTTCACCGCGCTCGGCTGGGATGTCGCGGAGGGTCCCGAGGTCGAGGCGGAGTGGCTCAACTTCGACGCGCTCAACTTCCAGCCCGACCACCCGGCCCGGCAGATGCAGGACACGTTCTTCGTCGAGCCGGCCGGCTCCGGGACGGTACTGCGTACGCACACGTCGCCAGTGCAAGCCCGGTCGATGCTGACCCGCAAGCCGCCCATCTACGTGATCTGCCCCGGCCGGGTCTTCCGCACCGACGAGCTCGATGCGACGCATACGCCCGTCTTCTACCAGGTCGAGGGCCTGGTGGTGGACGAAGGAATCACGCTCGCGCACCTCAAGGGCACGCTGGACCACTTCGTCGTCTCCATGTTCGGCGAGGGCCTGGAAGCACGCCTCCGGCCGAACTTCTTCCCGTTCACCGAGCCGTCGGCCGAGGTGGACCTGAAGTGCTTCGTCTGCCGCGGCGCCTCCGTCGGCAACCCGGACCGCCCCTGCCGCACGTGTGGCAGCGAAGGCTGGATCGAGTGGGGCGGCTGCGGCGTGGTCAACCCGCGCGTCCTGCAGGCCTGCGGCATCGACACCGACCGGTACTCCGGGTTCGCGTTCGGGATGGGCCTGGAGCGGACGCTGATGTTCCGCAACGGGGTCGAGGACATGCGCGACATGGTCGAGGGTGATGTGCGGTTCAGCCGCCAGTTCGGGATGGAGATCTGATGCGGGTCCCACTGTCATGGCTTCGTGAGTACGTCGAGCTGCCGGCCGGGGTGACCGGTCGCCAGGTCGGCGAGAAGCTGGTTCGCGCCGGGCTCGAGGTGGAGACGGTCGACGAGGCCGGTGCCGGGATGACCGGGCCGCTCGTGGTCGGCAAGGTGCTCAGCTACGAGCCGGAGCCGCAGAAGAACGGCAAGACCATCCGCTGGTGCTCGCTCGACATCGGCAAGGACGAGCCGCAGTGGGTCGTCTGCGGCGCGAGCAACTTCGAGGTCGGTGACCTGGTCGTCGTTGTCCTGCCGGGCGCGGTGCTGCCGGGTGGCTTCGCGATCTCCGCGCGCAAGACCTACGGGCACGTGTCGAACGGCATGATCTGTTCGAGCGTGGAGCTCGGTCTGGGCGACGACGGTACGCACGGCATCGTCGTACTGCAGCCGGGTGAGGCGTCCCCTGGTGACGACGCGATCGAGCTGCTCGGGCTGCGCGACGACGTGCTCGACATCGCCGTCACACCGGACCGCGGCTACTGCTTGTCGATCCGTGGCGTCGCCCGCGAGGCAGCCACGGCGTACGGCGTCGACCTCAAGGATCCGGCGGCGATCGAGCTCACCGGGTCGGGAACCAACGGCTACCCCGTGCGGGTCGAGGACGCCCAGGCGTGCAGCGTCTTCGTCACCCGCACTGTCACCGGAATCGACCCGAAGGCGCCGTCGCCGCGCTGGCTGCAGCAGCGGCTGGTGATGGCGGGGATGCGGCCGATCTCGATCGGTGTCGACGTCACCAACTACGTGATGCTCGAGCTCGGTCAGCCGATCCACGGCTACGACAAGGACCGGCTGAGCGGCGAGATCGTCGTACGGCGTGCGTCGGCGGGCGAGAAGCTGATGACGCTGGACGACCAGACCCGCGAGCTCGATGTCGAAGACCTGCTGATCACCGACGACTCCGGGCCGATCGGCGTGGCCGGCGTGATGGGTGGGGCGTCCACCGAGATCTCCGAGTCGACCACCGACGTGGTGATCGAGGCGGCGCACTTCGACCCGATCGTGATCGCGCGCTCGTCGCGCCGGCACAAGCTGTCGTCGGAGGCGTCGCGCCGGTTCGAGCGCGAGGTCGACCCGGAGCTGCCGCGGTACGCCGCGCAGCGGGTCGCCGACCTGCTCGCCGAGCTGGCCGGCGGCACGATCGAGCCCGACGAGACCGTCATCGACACGCACCCGCTGCCGAAGCGCATCACCATCCGCGCGGACCACGCGGCCCGTGTCGCAGGTGCCCCGATCTCCGTCGACGAGACCGTCGCCCACCTCACCTCGGTCGGCTGCGTAGTTGCCAAGGGCAACGAGATCGGCGCGGTCGACGGTGGCGCCGAGTCGCTGACGATCACTCCGCCGTCGTGGCGACCGGATCTTCGGGACCCCAACGACTTCGCCGAAGAGGTCATCCGGCTGTACGGGTACGACAACGTGCCGTCCGTCCTGCCGAAGGCACCCGGCGGGCAGGGCCTGACCGTGTCACAGCGTCGCCGGCGCCGGATCGCCACCGCGCTCGTCGGTGCCGGCCTGACCGAGGTCGTGTCCTACCCGTTCGTGGGTGACGCCGACTTCGACGCGATGGGGCTGCCCGCCGACGACCCACGCCGTACGACGGTCAAGCTGGTCAACCCGATCTCCGACGAAGAGCCGTCGATGCAGACGACCCTGCTGCCGACGCTGCTCCGCACCGCCGAGCGCAACGTCGGCCGTGGCTCGACCGACCTCGCGATCTTCCAGACCGGCCTGGTCTTCCTGCCCCGGCCCGACGCGAAGCCGGCCCCGCTGCCGGCCGTCACGCAACGGCCGAGCGACGAAGAGATCCAGGCCCTGTACGACGCGCTGCCGGACCAGCCGCTCCACCTCGCAGTCGTCCTGACCGGTGCCCGGATTCCCACCGGCTGGTGGGGCAAGGGTCAGCCGTCGACGTGGTCGGACGCCGTACAGGTCGCCAGGACTGTCACTGCCGCAGTGGGTGTCGAGGCTCAGTTGCGCAACGTCGAGCTGGCTCCCTGGCATCCGGGTCGGTGCGCCGAGGTGTCGGTCGACGGCAAGGTGATCGGCCATGCGGGTGAGCTGCATCCCAAGGTCTGCCAGGCGTTCGGATTGCCGGCGAGGTCCGGTGCGGTCGAGCTCGACCTGGATGCATTGATCGCGGCCGGGCCGCAGTCCATCACGGCCAAGCCGTTCTCGTCCTACCCGGTGGCGAAGGAGGACGTGGCGTTGATCGTCGCGGCCGACGTTCCCGCCAAGGAGGTCGAGGCGGCGCTGGCCGAGGGCGCGGGCGATCTGCTGGAGTCGATCCGGTTATTCGACCTGTACACGGGCGAGCAGATCGGTGAGGGCAAGAAGTCGCTCGCGTTCGCGCTGCGGTTCCGTGCCCAGGACCGGACGCTGACCGAGACCGAGGTGGCCGAAGCCCGCCAGGCCGCGGTCCAGGTCGCCGTCGACCGCTTCGAAGCCGTCCAGCGAGTCGGCTGACCCCGGACCGCCACGCCATCAGTACCTCGGTTGTCGGTGGTCCGCCGCGTCGCCCTGGCGCTCAGAGGTGCGGTCAGGGCGGAGCGGCGGGGGCGTACTGATGGCGTGGCGGTTCGCCTGACTGTGGCGCGACCGCTGCGTGGGGGAGGATGAGCGGGTGAAGCTGATCGGTGAGAACCCGAGGGTTGCGGTGGCGGCGCCCAACAAGGCAGCGGCCGAGGCGGGTGTGCGGGTCGCGGCGGAAGGCGGGAACGCCGTCGACGCCGCGATCGCCGCGACGCTCGTGACAATGGTCAACGAGATCGGGGTCGTTTCGCCGGCGTCCGGTGGGTTCGTGACGCTGCAGGTCGCCGGTGGCGACGCGGTCACGATCGACGGCTGGGTGGAGATGCCCGGCCGCGGCGTGCCCACGGACAAGTTCGGCCGCGGCGTCTGGGACGTGACCACGGAGTACGGCGGTGGCACGACGACCACCGTCGGGCACGGGTCCGTCGCGACCCCCGGCGGACTCAAGGCGCTCGACCTCGCCCACCAGCGATCGGGCAAGGCGCCCTGGAGCGAGGTGGTCCGGCCCGCGATCGAGGTGGCTCGCGAGGGGTTCCCGCTCAGCCGCACCTCGGGGTACTACCTCGGCTACACCCACGAGATCATCTTCGGCTGGCATCAGCCGAGTCATCAGGTCGTGCACGACGACGACGGCGTGGTGATCAAGGCCGGCTCGATCGTGGTGATCCCCGAACTGGCCGAGGCGCTGGAGCTGATCGCGAAGGACGGCGCCGAAACGCTCTACACCGGCGAGCTCGCCGAGCTGTTGATCCGCGACATGGCCGACAACGAGGGCATCCTCACGGCGCAGGACCTGGCGGCGTACGAGGCTGTCGTGCGCCCCGCGCTCGTCGTCCGGCAGAACGGCTGGCGCCTGGCGACGAACCCACCGCCCGCGGTCGGGGGAGTCGCGGTCGCCGCGATGCTTTCGTTGCTGGCCGGCGTTCCCAGCCAGGGCAGCTGGAATCCGGCCGAGCTCGAGCGGCTCGTCGAGGTGCAGCACGCCGTCTTCGGTCAGCGGCTCGCCGAGCTGGACCAGGAGGACGTGCGCAAACTGGAAGGCCAGAAGCTGCTCGAGCTCGCGGCCGGGGGAGACCTGCGCGCGCTCAGCTCACCCAGTACGGCGACGGTCTCGGTCGTCGACGACCAAGGCGACGCCTGTGCGATCACGGTTTCGTCCGGCTACGGCTCCGGCGTGATGACGCCGGGCACCGGCATCTGGCTCAACAACGCGCTGGGCGAGCAGGAGCTCGTGCACGGCGGTCCGCACAGCCTGGCGCCCGGCACCCGGCTGACCTCGAACATGGCGCCGAGTGTGGCCCGGCGCGACAGCGACGGCGCGGTCCTGGCGATCAGTTCGCCCGGGTCGGACCGGATCCCGAGCGCGATCGCGCAGGTGTACGCGCTCTACACCCACGGCGGCCTGCCGCTGACCGAAGCCGTCGAGCATCCCAGGTTGCACGTCCGGATCCGCGAGGACGTCGTCGTCGACTACGAGGACGACCTCGACGTGTTCGGTTCGACCAGTCTGCCGAGCCGGCCGATGCCACCGCATTCGATGTACTTCGGCGGCGTGGCCGCGGCGTTCTGGGACCCCACCGACGGCCTCCTCGCCGTCGGCGACCCCCGGCGAACCGGCGCGATCGCGGTCTCGCCGGAAACCGGTGCCTGACCGATTCGGGAGGGAGCTAAACCCGGTGCGGGCGGCAACTTGCTGCCACTTTAGGATCTGAGAGATCTTTTCGGCCGGCTGCGGCGTTCAACTCTTGGCCGTCGCCGAACGAATGCCCTGGAGGCCTACCGACCATGCGGGACACCGAGCTCGAGCTCTCCGTCGTCGTACCCATGTACGACGAGGAAGAGGTGCTCCCGATCTTCTTCGAGCGGATGCGGCCGGTGCTGGACGGCCTCGACGTGCGGTACGAGGTGCTGGCGGTCGACGACGGCAGCCGCGACGCCACCGCGTCGCTGCTGCTCGCGGCCACGGCCCACTGGCCGGAGCTCCGGCTGGTCCGGCTGCTGCGCAACAGCGGCCATCAGGCCGCGCTGTCGGCCGGCTTCCGCCGGGCACGCGGTGCGTACCTGGTCACGATCGACGCCGACCTGCAGGACCCGCCCGAGGTGATCGCCGAACTCCTGGCCGCGGCACGCGAGTACGACGTGGATGTCGTGTACGGCGTACGGTCGGATCGCTCCAGCGACACCTGGGCGAAGCGGACCACCGCGCGGATGTACTACCGGTTGATGGGCCGTCTGGTCGGCAAGGACATCCCGTTCGATGCCGGCGACTTCCGGCTCGTCTCGCGCCGGGTGGTGGACGCGGTGAACCAGCTACCGGAGGACGGCCGCGTCTTCCGGCTGGTGATCCCGTGGCTCGGCTTCCCCAGTACGCAGGTGCGGTACGTGCGCGCCGGGCGGGCGGCAGGAACCACGAAGTACGGGCCGGGCAAGATGCTCCGGCTCGCGTTCGACAGCGTGACCGCGTTCTCGGCCGCGCCGCTGCGGCTGGCGACCTGGCTCGGCCTGCTGGGCGGGCTGTTGTCGGGGATGTTCGTGATCGGCGCCCTGTTCATCAAGCTGTCCGGGCGGAGCATCCCTGGCTGGACGTCGACGGTGCTGGCGGTCAGCGTGATCGGTGCGATCCAGCTGCTGTGCCTCGGCCTGCTGGGGGAGTACGTGGCGCGCTTGTTCCAGTCCAGCCAGAAACGGCCGCAGTTCCTGGTCGGCTACGACAGTCTCGACGACAAGGGCCACCAGGCCCGCACAGAGGAATCCGTCAACTCTTGACCACCATTGTCGGTACGCCGGCCACCACGACCTCGCGACACTCAGCCGGTACGGCGCTGACGCGCGGGCTGCCCTGGTTGCTGCCCTTCGTCGTCGCCGTCATCGGCCTGCTCTCGGTCGACGTGCCGATCGGTGCCATCCTGCGGTACCTCGCCTATGTCGGCCTCACGGTCGTCATCCCCGGAGTCCTCCTCCTGCGCGCGCTCTGGCGGAGCACCGGCAACTGGGCTGAGGACGTCGGACTCGGCGGAGCGGTCGGTGCGACCTTCAAGCTGCTCGGCTGGGCGCTGTTCACCGCGCTCGGCTGGCAGAGCTGGCTCGCTGTCTGGCCCGCTCTGGTGATCGTCGCGTTCGCCGCAGTACCGCGTCTTCGCCGGCACTGGCGGATCGCCGAGCCGAAGCCACTGCCGCTGTTGTGGACCTGGGGCCTGGTGATCGCGACCGTTCTGCTGTTCGGCGGCGCGACGTTCGGCGTGATGGCGTATCACCCGATGCCACCGAACGGCATGGCGTACTACCCCGACCTGCTCTACCACCTGTCGATGGTGAACGAACTGATCCGTGCAGTGCCGCCGGAGCTTCCGCAGGCCGCCGGGCTGCGACTGGACTACCACTGGTTCGCCAACGCGGACATGGCGTCGGCCGTCGACATCACCAGGCTTTCGCCGATCATCGTGCTCTACCGGCTCTGGTTGCTGCCGACCGTCCTGATCGCGCTGCTCACCTTCGCGGTGCTCGCGCGGACGGTCAGCCGCGCGTGGTGGACCGGCGTACTGGCCGCCGCGGTCTTCGCTGGTCCGCAGTTGCCCCTGTGGTGGAACACGAAGGTGGACCTCTGGCCACCGCTCAGCCTGCTCAGCCCGTCCCAGACCTTCGGCATGATCATGGGCGCGACGGCCGCGGTCTTCCTGATCGAGCTGCTGTTCCGGAGCGGACAACCGAAGACGCTCTGGGCGCTCGCGCTCACGGTGGCGATCGTCGGTGGTGGCTCCAAGCCGACCGTGCTGCCGGTTCTGGTCGGCGCGGTCGGGCTGGCGGCGCTGTTCCTGCTGATTCGTGACCGGCGACTCCCGGTCAGGTTCCTCGCCGCGGGATCGTTGCTGGTGGCATCGGCCATCGGCACGATGATCACCGTCGCCGGTAGCACCAGCGGCTCGGGCATCCAGTTGCTCGCCGTCGTCAAGGTGTCCGCCGGCTACGGCGCGGCCACCCACGACCGGAGCCAGCCCGGACAAGGCGGCTGGATCCTGCCCGCGCTGGCGTCCGGCCACATCCTGGCGGTGATCGGCGCTGTGGTCGTCTTCGGTCTGCTGCTCGTCACACAGGCCACCGCCGCCGCGGGGTACGGCTTGCTCGCCCTGCGGGAGACCCGGCGCGATCCGCTCGCCTGGTTCCTGCTCGGCGCCTTGATCGCCGGCTGGGCTGGCTACCTCCTGGTCGACCACCCGTCCGTGAGCGAGTCGTACTTCGTCCGTACGGCGGTCCCGTTCAGCATCGCGGCGATCGGCTGGGTCGCGGTCGTCCAGGCCAAGAAGCACCGCCCGACACCGGTGCTCGTTCCCGCGGCGCTGGTCCTCGGCGCGCTCTATGCGTTCCTGCTGTTGTGGGGAAAGACCAAACCCCACGGCAATCAGTTGAGCCGCATCATCGACGTCGGCCGCCCGCTGATCGCCGTACTGATTCTCACTGCCGTACTACGGATCGCCTGGCCCTCGCTGGTCAAGGTGTGGCCGAGCGCGGTGGGGCTCGGCGGAGTTCTGGCGTTGCTGACGATTCTCGCTGTGCCGACAGCGTTCGTGGTGGCACAGGACCTTCACCTGCGCGGTGGCACCCAGTCGAAGGAGTTCACCTCCCGTTTCTGGCAGGTGCATCCCGACGAGGCCGCCGCCGCGATCTGGCTGGCTCACAACTCGCGGCCGAAGGACGTCGTGGCCGGTAACGCGTACTGCAGGCCGGCCGGGTTGCAGCAGTCCGGCTGCGACGCGCGCGGCTACATCATCAGCGGGATCGCGGGTCGGCGGACGTTGATCGACGGATGGGCCTACACCTCACAGGCGATGGCGAACCAGGGCGCCGGGGGACTGCGCTACACGAAGCAGCCGTCGCCCTGGCCCGACCGGGTCGCGATCACCGAGGAGGCGCTCTACGCCCCGAACCCGCAGGTGCTGTACCGCCTCCGGCACCAGTACGGCGTCCGCTGGCTGTACGCCGATCGCCGCGACGGCCCCGTCTCGGCGCGACTCGATCACCTCGCCTCGCTGCGACACCGCGAGGACCAGGTCGGCATCTACGAACTCAAGCAGTGATTGCCGCGTAACATACGGTCAGCGTCGGACGTTACGTCTACGCCGGCCCGCTCGCCCCGAGCCGATGCATGCAGCAACGGTGTGATCGACAAGGGGCGTGGGAATGACGGCGAGGCGGTCACTCATCGCAGCCGCCCTCGTCGTCGCACTGGGGCTGGCCCCGCTCGCGGCCGGCGCCTATCAGGTGCCCTCGGCCCCCTTCGAGGACAGCGCGACCACGGCCCGTACGACGATGCCCGGCTCCGGCCTGGTCCAGACCATCTCGGTGTCGGGGAAGACCGCGCTGTCCGACCCGAGTACGGCGGGCGAGCGTGGTACCAGCGGACGCACCTACTCACCCCCGATCGCCAGGACCACGCCGGCGCAGGATCTCGTCGTGGACACCGGCGACTGCGCCTCCACGGGGAGTTGCGGCAGCCGAGGCACGGTGACGATCACGTTCTCGCAGCCCGTCCGCGACCCGGTCCTGCACGTCGCCGGCATCGGCGGCGCGGCCACCCAGACGGTCAACGGCCGGCCCACCGGTCAGTCCGAGCTGCACTCCGTCCTCGAGCTCACGACGGCGGGCATCAGCCTGACGAAGGTCGGCGAAGGCAACAACCTCGCAGTCACCAGCGACACGATCACCGCTGCCAACCCCGACGCCGGACCGAACTGCATCAACCCGAAGACCGGTACTGGTCCCGACGCCGCTGCGACCGCCGCCTGCGGATCGGTCCGGGTGCTCGGCGTGGTCAAGTCCATCGCCTTCGACGTCACCGTGTTCTTCACCAAGAACCGTGCGCTGCCCGCCTTCAACACCCCGACTTCCGGCGACGTCTTCTCCATCGTCGCGTCGGTCGGCGAGGACTTCGGCGACGCGCCCGCGTCGTACGGTGCTGCCTGGTCGGTGCTCGGCGACGCGCGACTCGGATCGACGGCAACCGAGGACAACGCGACGGTTCCCAACGGCACCAGTGGCCCGGCCGTTCCAGACCTTGGCGACGACGGCGTCACCTTCAAGCCACTGCGCACCAAGACCAAGAGCTACGCGGCGTCGGTCGCCCTGACCGGTACGACGAAACCCGGTCGCGTCTGCGGGTGGATCGACCTGGACAAGCGCGGCACCTTCGCCGCGACCGAGCGATCCTGCGCCACTTTCACCGCCGGGCAAGGTGCCGTCACCCTGAACTGGTCGAACCTGGCCGGCCTCACCGCCGGTACGACGTACGCGCGGGTGCGGCTCGGATACACAGCTACGCAGGTGGAGAAGCCGGCAGGTGCGGCGGACTCCGGCGAGGTCGAGGACTATCCCGTCGTCATCGCGCCGCCGCCACCACCGATCGCTGTGGACGACGTGGCGACGACGGCGTACGACACCGGGGCGACGGCCGATGTCCTCGGCAACGACAAGGCGGCCGATCCGGAGGCGCCGCTGGTGCCCGATTCGCTCTGTCTGGTCGACGGCGGCAAGTGTGGCGTGATGGTCAACGTGGTCGGCCAGGGCAAGTACGTCGCTTCGAGTGGCAAGGTCGGCTTCGACCCGGTCCCCGGCTTCGCCGGAGTCGGCAAGCCGGTGACCTACCGGATCGCCGACAGCAACGGAACGACGGCGACAGCGAAGCTGACTGTCACCGTCTCCCTCCCGGCCAAGCCGGTGGCCGGTCCCGATCTCGCGACCACCCCACAGAACGTCAGTACCGCGGTGACCGTGCTCGCCAACGACAAGGCCGCCCCCGGTGTGACGCTGAACCCGACGACGCTCGTACTGCGGGACCCCGCCGACGCCGCGCTCAAGAAGTCGGTCGTGATCCCGCGCGAGGGCACCTACACCGCACGGTCCAACGGACCCGTCGATTTCGTCCCGCTGGCACGCTTCACCGGAGTCGCCACCACCCTGGGCTACCGGGTCACCGACAGCACCGGCCAGTACGCCGAGTCGACGCTCACGATCACCGTCACGCCGGTGATCCCGAAGGCGATCGGTGACTCGGTGGCCACGCCGTTCGACACCGAGGTCGACGTCGATGTCCTCGGCAACGACCTGCCGGGGTCGCCGGACGCGCCGCTCGACCCGGCCAGTCTGCACCTGGTCGATCCGGCGGGAGACCTGGTCGACAATCTCGCGGTGCTGAGACAGGGCACCTATCTGGTGGCCGACGGCAAGATCATGTTCCAGCCGGTGAGCGGCTTCCGGGGGACGGCGACTCCGGTCGGCTATCAGGTGCTGGACAAGAACGGCACGGCCGCGCGAGCGCAGTTGGTCGTCTCCGTGGACGCGCCCGGCCCGCCGGTGGCCACTGCCGACACTGTCACCACGAAGCAGGGCAGTTCGGTCTTCGTCGAGGTGCTCGCGAACGACAAGCCCGGCCCCACCGGTTCGGCGCTCGATCCGGCCACGGTGCGGCTGCTGCGGCCGACGACGAGAAGCCGGCCGGTGACCAGTCTGGTCATCGCCGGTCAGGGCAAGTACACGGCCAGGCCGGACGGCCGGATCCTGTTCGAGCCGGTGCCGGCCTTCCACGGCAAGGCGACTCCAGTCACCTATCAAGTTGCTGATGGCAACGGTGCCGTCGGTACGGCGACTCTCACGCTGAGTGTCACCGCCGTCCAGCCGGATGCCAACGACGACGCGGTCGGTACGGCGTACGACACCACGGTGACCGTGTCGGTGCTGGCGAACGACGAGGCCGGCGATCCAGGGGTGCCCCTGGTCCCGGCGAGTGTCCGGCTGATCGATCCGATCACGCAGAAGCCCGCGACGACGGTCAAGCTGGCCGGCCAGGCGGCCCTGGTGGCAAAGCCCGACGGGACCGTGGACTTCGATCCGCTGCCGACCTTCACCGGGACCGCGGCGCCGGTGGGCTACACGGTCTCCGACGTGAACGGCACTGTGGCGAAGGCGATCCTGACGGTGACCGTGGCGAAGCCGCCCGCGCCGACTGCGCGTCCGGACACTGCGACCGGCAAACAGGATCTCAACCTCACGGTGGATCCGCTCGCGAACGACGAAGCCGGCAAGGGCACCGGCCTGGACCCAGCCAGTCTGGTCCTGATCGATCCGGCCGACGGAGCGGTGGTGAAGACGGTCGAGGTCCACGGCGAGGGCAGGTACACAGTCGTTCCCGGCGGCGCGGCGAGTTCACTCGGGAGAGTTGTCTTCGATCCGGTGCCAACCTTCACCGGCCGGGCGAAGGCGATGAGCTACCAGGTCGGCGACCGCTTCGGTCAAACGGCTCGCTCGACCATCACGATCACGATCACCGCGATCACTCCGGTGGCGGTCGACGACATCGGCAGTACGCCGTACGACGTGACCGTGCACGTGAACGTGCTCGGCAACGACAAGGCCGGTGATCCGAGTGCGCCGCTGGTGCCCGGATCGCTCCGGCTGAAGGACCCGGCCGACGGCCTGCTGAAGACGAAGGTCGTGATCGCGCACGAGGGTGACTACACAGTTGCCACCGGCGTCGTCACCTTCGATCCCACTGCGACCTTCGCGGGCGCGGCCACGCCGGTGTTCTATCAAGTTGCCGACGACAACGGAACGGTCGCGTCCGCGGTCATCAAGCTCACCGTCGGGGCACCGCCGGTCGCGCGCCCTGACACCGCGTCGACACTGCAGAACGTCACGGTCACCGTCAATGTCCTCTCCAATGACTCACCGGGCACGGACGCCAGTCTCGATGCGTCGTCGGTGGTCATCGGCGTGCAGAGGGATTTCAGCCGTACTGTGACCGTCCCCGGGCAGGGCACGTACGCCGTCCAGGCCAGCGGGGCGATTCAGTTCGATCCGCTGCCGTCGTTTCACGGCAAAGCGCGGCCGATCAGCTATCGGGTCGCCGACTCGAACAAGACCGTCGCGTCCTCGACGCTCACCATGACAGTGATCCGGGTGCTGCCCTCGACGGTGAACGACTCGGCGATCACCCCGTTCAACCGGCCGATCACAGTGAACGTGCTGGGCAATGACAAGGCCGGTGATCCCAGTGCGCCGCTGGTCCCCGGATCGGTGGTGCTGAAGGACGGTTCGACGTACGGGAAGAGTCTGACCCGGCCGGGGGAGGGCAGGTTCGCCGTCAACGCGGACGGCTCGATCACGTTCACCCCGGTGAAGGACTTCCAGGGCGCGACCGGGCCGGCGCAGTACAGGGTGAGCGATGGGAACGGGACGACGGCGACCGGGCTGCTGTTCGTCACGGTCGGCAAGGGGCCGGAAGCCAGGCCGGACCTCGGTACCACGAAGCAGAATCACGACGTCACGATGGATGTCCTTGGCAACGACTCGCCGGGGACATCGGCCGAGCTGGTGAGGTCGTCGTTGCGGTTGTTCGACGGCAGGTCCTGGGTGACGTCCGTTGCGATTGCAGGCCAGGGGACCTTCAAGGTGCCGGCGGCGGACGCACGATCCGGCGGGGTCACTTTTGATCCGGTCCCGTCCTACAGCGGGCCGAGTTCGATCAGCTACCAGGTCGCGGACACCACCGGGAACACGGCGACCTCGACGGTCACGGTGGCGGTGACTCCGATCGTCCCGAGCCTGGCGGACGACACCGCGAGTACGGCGTACGACACGGCCGTGACCGTGCCGGTGCTGGCGAACGACAAGCCCGGCGATCCCAGTGCTCCGTTGGATGCCGCGACCGTGCGCGTGATCGATCCGGCGACCGGCAACGCGGCCGCCAGTCTGCAGGTGGCTGGGCAAGGGACGTTCACGGTCCAGCCCGACGGCGGGATCAGGTTGCTGCCCGAGGCAGGCGCGAGTGGCGCGACGACACCGGTCACGTATCAGGTCGGCGATGCCAATGGGACGACCGCGACGGCGACGGTCACGGTGACCATCGGAGCGAAGCCGGTGGCGTTGCCGGACCTGGCCAGAACCAAGCAGAACCAGAGGGTGACCTTCGACCCACTCGTGAACGACAAGCCTGGAGCGGGTGCCACGCTCGACCCGGCGACGCTGTTGCTGGTGGACACGAACCGCGAGCTGGTCAGCGACGTGACCGTCCCCGGTCAGGGCACCTATACCGTTGCCGACGGCAAGATCACCTTCGCTCCGACGGCGAGCTTCAGTGGCACGACGCGGCCGACGGCGTACGAGGTGAAGGATTCAGCGCGCAACGCGGCCCGCTCGACGGTCACGGTGACGGTCGTCCCGGTCCGGCCGGAGGCGGTCGATGACGCTGCGAGTACGGCGTACGGGACTGCGGTCAATGTCAGCGTCCTGACGAACGACAAGGCGGGCGATCCGAGTTCGCCCCTGGTTCCCTCGTCGGTCGTGCTGCGCGACCCGGCCGATGGGACGGAGAAGACTTCGGTGACGATCGCGGGCGAGGGCGACTACCTCGCGCGGCCGGACGGCACCGTCGGATACACCCCGGTGAAGGGCTTCACCGGTACCACCAGTTCGCTGACGTATCGGATCAGCGACGCGAACGGGACGTCGGACACGGCCCGTCTGGAGATCACCGTGCGTGGTCCCGGCGGGGCGAAGGCCATCCCGGACAGTGGTACCGGAACGCCCGGCAACCCGGTGGTCGTGAACCCGCTGCTCAACGATGCCGCGACCCGTGGCGCGGTCTGGCGGCCCGGCAGTGTCTGCCTGGTCACCGGCCCGGCCGTCTGTGGGAAGCAGGTGGCCGTACCGTCCGTCGGACAGTGGACGGTCGGCACCGACGGGACGATCAGGCTCGTTCCGGAGCGGGGCTTCACCGGTACGGCGAAACAGGCGTACCGGGTCACCGACAGCAACGAGGTGTCGGTGACCGCACAGGTGAAGGTGACCATCGGGGCCCAGGCGGCCGCGTCGATCCAGCACAGCGAGACCTCGTTGCCCGCCACCGGAGGGCCTTCGGGATTCTTGCTGACGCTGGGTGGACTACTGGCCGCACTGGGCGCCGCGCTGCTACTGGCCACCCGCCGGGGCCGCCAATAGTGGGGAACCGCAGCGCCGGGCCCCGCTGAGGAGCGGGACCCGGCCCTGTGGATCCGCAACTTAACGCCGTGCCTCCGCATCGTGCTGGGTGAAGAGCCCAGGAGGCCCACCATGAATCGTCCGTTCCGACTGGTCACCCTGCTAGCCGTGGCCGCAGCCAGCGTGGTCGTACAGGTCGGCAC
Organism: Kribbella voronezhensis; assembly: GCF_004365175.1. NCBI lineage: Bacteria > Bacillati > Actinomycetota > Actinomycetes > Propionibacteriales > Kribbellaceae > Kribbella > Kribbella voronezhensis. The sequence goes on from NZ_SOCE01000001.1 coordinate 5,872,934, forward strand.
TGCCGCGGCCGACGACTGGGACTGCCCCTTTCCCGCCATCGACAGTGTCTACGCGTATCCGCAGACTCCCGCGGCGACGCTGCTCAGCGGCAGGGTCGATCCCAGCCCCGGCTGTCCGTCGCATGCCGTCATCGGCAGGATCGACGGCAGCGAGCAGATCGCCGTCGGAGACGGCTTCTTCGAATTGCCGCTCGATACCCGGTCAGGAGACTGGTACCTCTCCGCCTACACGATGGGCGACGAGACCCGCACCTTCGAGCCGGTCGCGCCGTACGTGGTCAAGGTGCTCAACCTGACCCGCATCACCTCGACGGCGCCGCCGATGCCGGAGCCGATCCCTTACGGGAGCATCGTCCACGTGTCAGGCGTCTTCGAGGGCTGGACCGCTGCCACCGGGTGGCAGCCGATGGGCGGGCGTGGGCTGTCCATCGTGACCGGGAACGGCGTCGACGGACACCAGCCCGTGCCGACGATGACGGACTCCTCGGGCGCCTACAGCCTCAGCGTGCGCGTCTACAACAGCTTCGCCGGCGGCGCCTACTTCCCCGGTGACGACACGTGGCTGCACGCAGGCAGCTTCTCCGATGTGCAGGTCCACGGTCTGGTGAGCGTCGACGTCACCGACTGGACGCCGGCCGTCGGTCAGCGGATCCTCGTCACCGGAAAGGTGGCACCGGGAGCCGTGCCGGTCTGGCTCGAGCGGCAGGTGGGCACCGAGTGGGTGAAGGTGAGTGCGACCGTCACAGCCACCGGGCGTGGGCACTACAGCCTGGCCTATCGCCCGACGACTCGCGGGTTGCAGCACTACAGGGTCTGGAACGACGGGACCGAGCCCATCAGCCGGATGGGTGTCCAGCCCTACTCCAAGGAGTTCAAGCTGGCTGTGCACCGCTGAGGTCGGTGACCAGCATGATTTCGTCGCGGTAGTCGTCGGTCGCCACTCGCACAGCGCGCGGGTGGCGGCCGACGATGTAGTAGCCGAGGGGTTCGTAGAACTTCTCCAGGCTGCTGCCGTCGCGGATGGTCAGCATCAGCTGCTCCAGTCCGAGGTCGATCGCCGACTGACGGAGCCCCTGCATCAAGGTCCGCCCGGCGCCGCCGCCCTGGTACTTCGGGTGCACCATGACCCGCAGTACGGTCCGCCAGTGTTTGCTCAGCTCACCGTCGTCGCTGACCAGCAAGCCCATCCCCACGAGACGCTCACCGTTGTGCAGGACGCCGAGCAGGTCCTTGCCGCCACCGACCCGCTCGAGCGCGAGGTCGAGCGTCTCCGCGATCTGATGCACCGGCGCCGGCGGCACGAACCCCACGCTGCCACCCGCATCGGTGGCGGCGATCCAGGTGTCGAGCAGCTCGGCTCTCAGCCCCGGATCGGACACTCGCTCCGGTTCGACCACCAGGTACTCCACCGTGACCTCCTCGGCTATCTGCGACTGAGTTGCAGATAGCCTAAGGCAGCGCCTGCTTCGGCGGGATCGCCAGGAGCTTGTCGGGATTCCGTACGACGTAGATCTGGCTGATCGCGTCGCCCGGGTCCAGCTCCAGGAAGGCGACGCTGTCGACAACGTCGCCGTCGTACGCGACGAACGCCGGCTCGCCGTTCACCTCGGCCATCCGGATGTCGAAGCGGCCCTCCGGTACCTCCTTCTGGAAGAGCCCGACCAGCCAGCGCGCGACCTTGTCGGCACCCTGCAGCGGCCGGAGCGCCGCCTTGCGCTTGCCGCCGCCGTCGCTGACCAGCACGACGTCGGGCGCAAGCAGGGAGACGACCTGGTCGAGATCTCCCGACCACGCCGCCGCGAGGAACTGGGTGGTGACCTCGGAGTGCCGCGCCTTGTCCACCCGCTGCCGTGGCTGCCGCGCGTGCACGTGCTCACGAGCCCGGTGCGCGAGTTGCCGTACGGCGGCCTCGGACCGGCCGAGCGTGTCGCCGATCTCGCTGAACGACAGGTCGAACACCTCCCGCAACACGAAGGCGGCCCGCTCCAACGGGGTGAGCGTCTCGAGTACGACGAGCATCGCCATCGACACCGAGTCGGCGACCTCCGCGATCGCAGCCGGATCGTCCCCGGCCGGGGTGGCCGCGATCGGCTCCGGCAACCACGGGCCGACGTACTGCTCCCGCCGCGACTTCTGCTGCCGCAAGCGGTTCAGCGCCAGCCTGCTGGTGATCCGGATCAGGTACGCCCGCACATCCCGTACTTCGGACCGGTCCGCCGCCGCCCACCGCAGCCAGGTCTCCTGGACGACGTCCTCCGCGTCGACCATGCTGCCGACCACCCGGTACGCCGCCCCGACCAGAACCGCCCGATGCTCCGCGAACTCGGCCGCCAGTTGTTCGTCGCTCATGCTCACTCCGCCCCGGTTCGATCCGCTTCGCCCGCCACCTTTGCACAGGTACGCCGACCGCCCACAGTCCCGCACCTGACCCCGGCCACTTGGCGTGCGATGCTGGGTTTCGGGTCCTCCGCGCCGCCGAATCATTGTTGGATATTCATGCGGCGTCTGGCATACTCATTCACATGAGCCTGAAGGTCGCGGTCGCCGGTGCCAGTGGGTATGCCGGGGGAGAACTGCTCCGGTTGCTGTCCGGGCACCCGGAGGTCGAGATCGGGGCGCTCACGGCCGGCGGTAGTGCCGGTACGGCGCTCGGGCTCCACCACCCGCACCTCGTGCCGTTGGCCGGGCGCACCCTGGTCGAGACCTCGGCGGAAACGCTCGCCGGTCACGACGTCGTGTTCCTGGCCCTTCCGCACGGACAGTCCGCCGAAATCGCCGAGCAACTCGGGGAGGACGTCACCGTGATCGACTGCGGCGCGGACTTCCGGCTGATCGAGGCCGAGGCGTGGGTGGAGTTCTACGGCGGCAAGCACGCCGGCCACTGGCCCTACGGGTTGCCCGAGCTCCCCGGCCAACGGGACAAGCTGCGCGGCGCCAACCGGGTCGCGGTGCCGGGGTGCTACCCCACCGTGTCGACCCTTGCTCTGCTCCCCGCCGTCCAAGGCGGTCTCGTCGATCCCGGCCAACTGGTGGTGGTCGCGGTGAGCGGGACGTCGGGAGCGGGCAAGGGTCCCAAAACGCACCTGATGGGCGCGGAGGTGATGGGTTCGGCCACGGCGTACGGCGTGGGTGGTGTGCATCGCCATACGCCGGAGATCGAGCAGAACCTCGGCGCGGTCACCGATGAAGGCGTCTCGGTGTCGTTCACCCCGGTGCTGGCTCCGATGGCTCGCGGCATCCTCGCGACCTGCAGTGCGCCGGTCACCCCAGGGGTCTCGGCGGAGAGCCTGCGACAGGTCTATGAAGACGCCTACGGCAACGAGCCGTTCGTGCACGTGCTGCCGGAAGGCCAGTGGCCGCAGACCCAGGCGACGCTCGGCGCGAACACCGTGCAATTGCAGGTCACTCTGGACCAGCGCACCGGCCGCGCCGTGATCGTGGCCGCGATGGACAACCTCACCAAGGGCACCGCCGGCGCCGCCGTGCAGTGCATGAACCTGGCCGCCGGTCTCGACGAGACCCTGGCCCTTCCCCTCGTAGGAGTAGCGCCGTGACCGTAGAATCGAGCGCTGTTTTGGGGGAAAGGACTGTCACCCCGGACGCCCAAGTCGATCGGAGCGCCGGAGTCACCGCGCCGGCCGGCTTCCGCGCGGCCGGGGTGATCGCCGGGATCAAACCGGCCGGCAAGCCGGACCTGACCGTCGTGGTCAACGACGGACCGTCGTACGCCGCGGCCGGTGTCTTCACCACCAACAAGGTGAAGGCCGCTCCGGTGTTGTGGTCGCAGCAGGTGCTCACGGCCGGCAAGCTCAAGGCCGTCGTGCTGAACTCGGGCGGTGCAAACGCGTGCACCGGTCCGGAGGGCTTCCAGGACACGCACAAGACGGCGGAGAAACTCGCCGAGGTACTCGGGGTCGGCGCGGCCGAGATCGGCGTCTGCTCCACCGGCCTGATCGGCGAACGCCTGCCGATGGACAAACTGCTGCCGGGCATCGAAGCGGCAGTCGATGCGCTGGGCAACGAACCGGCGCACGGCCTGGCTGCCGCGACCGCGGTGATGACGACCGACAACGTGCCGAAGCAGGCAGTGCTGAAGCATCCGGGCGGCTGGAGCATCGGCGGGTTCGCCAAGGGTGCCGGGATGTGCGCGCCGAACATGGCGACGATGCTCAGTGTGATCACCACCGACGCGATCGTCGACCAGCCACACCTCGACCACGCGCTGCGCAATGCGGTCGGCAAGACCTTCAACCGGCTCGACGTCGACGGGGGAACGTCGACCAACGACACCGTGCTGTTGCTCAGCTCAGGGGCATCCGGTGTCACCGTGCCCGCTGACGAGTTCGAGGCCGCGTTGACCGCGCTCGCTGCCGACCTGGTCAAGCAGTTGCAGGCCGACGCGGAGGGCGTCACCAAGCACGTCAGCATCACCGTGCAGAACGCGGCCACCGAGGCCGAGGCGGTCGCCGCCGCGAAGATCGTGGCCGAGGACAACCTCTGCAAAACCGCGTTCTTCGCCTCCGATCCGAACTGGGGACGGATCGCGATGGCCGTCGGCAACGCCCCGACCGCCTTCGACCCTTCGTTGCTCGACATCACGCTGAACGGCGCCGCGATCTGTGTTGCCGGCGGCAAGGGTGTCGACCGGTCCGAGGCAGATCTCAGCGGACCGGAGATCGACGTCGTGATCGATCTGCACGCCGGCGACGCATCGGCAACGGTGCTGACCACCGACCTGTCGCACGCGTACGTCGAAGAGAACTCGGCGTACTCGTCATGACGACGACGGCACAGGCGACCGCGGTGGAGAAGGCGGCGGTCCTCACCGAGGCGCTGCCGTGGCTGAAGGAGTTCCACGGCAAGACGATCGTGGTCAAGTACGGCGGCAACGCGATGGTGGACGACGAGCTCAAGCAGGCGTTCGCGTCCGACATCGTGTTCCTGCGGCACTGTGGTGTCCGGGTTGTCGTCGTGCACGGAGGTGGGCCGCAGATCAGCGAGATGCTCGGCCGGCTCGGCATCGACTCCGAGTTCCGCGGTGGTTTGCGGGTGACCACACCCGAGGCGATGGACATCGTCGGCATGGTCCTGGTCGGCAAGGTCGGCCGCGAGCTGGTCGGCTTGCTGAACGCGCACGGGCCGTTCGCGGTCGGGATGTCCGGTGAGGACGCCGGCCTGTTCACCGCCGAACGTCGTGGCGCCATGATCGACGGCGAATCCGTCGACATCGGCCTGGTCGGCGACGTGGTCGACGTCCGGCCGGAAGCGGTGATCGACCTGATCGACGCCGGCCGGATCCCGGTCGTGTCGACGATCGCGCCCGACGAGGACGGCCAGGCGCACAATGTGAACGCCGACACCGCCGCATCGGCTCTCGCGGTCGCTCTGGGCGCGTCGAAACTCGTCGTCCTGACCGATGTCGCCGGGCTGTACCGGAACTGGCCGGAGAGCGAGGAGATCATCACCCAGATCGACGCCGCTGAGCTGGCCGAGTTGCTGCCGACGCTGGCGTCCGGGATGGTGCCGAAGATGGAGGCCTGCCTGCGCGCCGTACAGTCCGGGGTCTCGCGGGCGACCGTGATCGACGGCCGGGTGCCGCACTCGTTGTTGCTGGAGATCTTCACCGATGCCGGAAGTGGAACCCAGGTGATCCCGTCATGACCGAACTGGTAGCCGTCGAAGACACCGGGGCCGCGTTGGCCGAGCGGTACTCGAACGCGCTGATGAACACCTTCGGTCCGCCCAAACGCGTGCTGGTCCGCGGTGAGGGCGCGTACCTGTGGGACGCCGACGGCCGCAAGTACCTCGACCTGCTCGGCGGCCTCGCGGTGAACTGCCTCGGCCACGCGCACCCGTTCGTGGTGTCTGCCGTGACGAGTCAGCTCGCGACCCTCGGGCATGTGTCGAACTTCTTCGCCTCCGCGCCGCAGATCGCACTCGCCGAGAAACTGCTGTCGCTCTTCGATGCCCCCGGCAAGGTGTTCTTCACCAACTCCGGCACCGAGGCGAACGAGGCCGCGTTCAAGCTCACCCGCAAGACCGGCCGGACCAAGATCGTGTCGACCGTCGGCGCTTTCCACGGCCGCACGATGGGCGCGCTCGCGATCACCTGGAAGCCGGCGTACCGGGAAGCGTTCGCGCCGCTGCCGGGCGACGTCACCTTCGTCCCGTACGGCGATGCTGCCGCGCTGGCCGCCGCTGTCGACGACGAGACGGCGGCCGTGGTGCTCGAGCCGATCCAGGGCGAGAACGGCGTCGTCGTACCGCCCGATGGCTACCTCGAAGCGGCTCGGCGGATCACCTCCGAGCACGGCGCGCTGTTGTGGATCGACGAGATCCAGACCGGCGTCGGGCGGACCGGTGACTGGTTCGCGTTCCAGGCCGCGGGAATCACGCCCGACATCGTCACGCTGGCCAAGGGCCTCGGCGCGGGGATCCCGATCGGCGCCTGCCTCGGGTTCGGCGCGGCGGCCGACCTGCTGCAACCGGGCAACCACGGTACGACGTTCGGCGGCAACCCGGTCGCGGCGATCGCGGGCCTCGCGGTCCTGACCGTGATCGAGCGGGACGGGCTACTCGCCAATGTCAATGCCATCGGCAACCATCTCGTCTCGGCGATCGAGGCGCTGGATCATCCGTTGATCGCCGGCGTCCGGGGGCGTGGGCTGCTGCTCGCGATCCAGCTCACCGCGCCGGTGTCGGACCAGGTCGCGGCTCAGGCGCTGGAGGCAGGATTCATCGTGAACAATCCGGTTCCGGACGCGATTCGACTGGCACCGCCGTACATCCTGAGCAAGGCTGATGCGGACAGTTTCGTCGCGGCCCTACCCAGGCTGCTGGACGCTTGCGCTGTGGAGGCCCCATGACCAGGCACTTCTTGCGGGACGACGACCTCAGTCCGGCCGAGCAGGACGAGGTCCTGAGCCTCGCCCAGCAGTTGGTCACCGACCGGTACGGGCATCAGCCGCTGGCCGGCCCGCAGACCGTCGCGGTGATCTTCGACAAGACGTCCACCCGGACCCGGATCTCGTTCGCGGTCGGCATCGCGGAGCTCGGCGGCGTACCGCTGATCATCGACGCGCAGACCTCGCAGATGGGCCGCGGCGAGCCGATCGCCGACACCGCCCGGGTGCTGGAACGGCAGGTCGGCGCGATCGTGTGGCGGACGTCCGGCCAAGTCCGGATCGAAGAGATGGCCGGGGCGTCCCGGGTGCCGGTGATCAACGCGCTGACCGACGAGTTCCACCCGTGCCAGATCCTGGCCGACCTGCTCACCGTGCGGCAGCACAAGGGATCGACCGCGGGGTTGAAGCTGGTCTATTTCGGCGACGGCGCGAACAACATGGCGCACTCCTACCTGCTCGGTGGGGTGACCGCCGGGATGCACGTGGTCGTTGCTTCGCCTGCGGAGTATCAACCTGATGCGGCAGTGCTCGCCAAAGCCGTGGAGATCGGTGGGGTGACGGGCGGATCGGCTTCGTGGAGTCCGGACGCCTTCGAGGCGGCTGCCGGGGCCGACGTGCTGGCGACCGACACATGGGTGTCGATGGGGCAGGAGGCCGAAGCCGGAGTGCGCGAGGCACCTTTCGTTCCGTACGCCGTGACGTCCGACCTGCTGGCCAAGGCGAACGACGACGCGATCGTGCTGCACTGCCTCCCGGCGTACCGGGGGAAGGAGATCGAAGCGGCTGTGATCGACGGGCCGCAATCGGTGGTGTGGGACGAGGCAGAGAACCGGTTGCACGCACAGAAGGCACTGCTCTCATGGCTGCTGGCGAAATCATGACGATGGCCGTACCGACCACCAAGACCGCGCGTCAGCAGCGCATCGTCGACCTGCTCGGCAGGCAGCCGGTGCGCTCGCAGACCGAGCTGGCCGATCTGCTGTCGGCCGCTGGGCTCGTCGTCGGTCAGGCGACGCTGTCGCGCGACCTGGTCGAGATCGGCGCGGTGAAGGTGCGCGACTCGACCGGCCAACTGGTGTACGCCGTACCAGGTGAAGGCGGAGACCGTACGCCGCGCGCCGGTGAAGCCGCTGCCTTCGAGGCCCGGCTGGCCCGGGTGGCGTCCGAGTTGCTCGTCTCGGCGGAGGGCAGCGCCAACCTGGTGATCCTGCGAACCCCGCCGGGTGCTGCCCAGTACTTCGCGTCGGCGATCGACCACGTGGGGCTGGACGACGTACTCGGCACCATCGCCGGCGACGACACCGTCATGGTCGTCTCCCGGGACCCCGCCGGCGGCCAGGCCCTCGCCACCCGCTTCCTGAGCCTGGCCGCGCGCCACACCGACTCCAAGTAGAGGAACCTCCATGAATTCCGCCGCACTCTGGGGTGGCCGGTTCGCCGGTGGTCCCGCGGACGCCTTGGCAGCGCTGAGCAAGTCGACCCACTTCGACTGGCGGCTCGCGCCGTACGACATCGCCGGCTCCAAGGCTCACGCCAAGGTGCTGCACAGAGCCGGGCTGCTCACCGACGACGACCTCGCCAAGATGCTGACCGGGCTCGACGAACTGCTGGCGGACGTCCTGTCCGGTGCCTTCGTGGCCGCCGAGAACGACGAAGACGTGCACACCGCGCTCGAACGCGGTCTACTCGATCGTCTGGGCGCCGAGCTCGGCGGCCGGCTCAGGGCCGGGCGGTCCCGCAACGACCAGATCGCCACCCTGTTCAAGGTGTTCCTGCGCGACCACGGCCGGATCATCGCCCGGCTCGTCCTCGATCAGATCACCACCCTCGCCGACCAGGCCGAACAGCACCTCGGCGTCGCGATGCCCGGCCGGACCCACCTTCAGCACGCCCAGCCGGTGCTGCTCTCGCATCACCTGCTCGCCCACGCGTGGCCGCTGGTCCGCGACCTCGACCGGTTGCGGGACTGGGACAACCGGGTCGCCGCCGATTCGCCGTACGGGGCCGGTGCGCTGGCCGGCTCGTCGCTCGGGCTGGACCCGGTCTTCGTAGCCACCGAGCTCGGCTTCACCGGCTCGTCGGCGAACTCGATCGACGGGACCGCGGCCCGCGACTTCGTGGCCGAGTTCGCCTTCGTCACCGCGCAGATCGGCGTCGACCTGTCCCGGCAGGCCGAAGAGGTGATCATCTGGGCGACCAAGGAGTTCGGGTTCGTCCAGCTGGACGACGCGTACTCGACCGGGTCGAGCATCATGCCGCAGAAGAAGAACCCGGACATCGCCGAACTGGCCCGCGGCAAGTCCGGCCGGCTGATCGGCAACGTCACCGGGCTGCTCGCGACACTGAAGGCGCAGCCGCTGGCGTACAACCGGGACCTGCAGGAGGACAAGGAACCGGTCTTCGACTCCGTGGACACGCTCGAGGTGCTGTTGCCCGCGTTCACCGGGATGATCCGGACCTTGCGTTTCAACGTGGAGCGGCTGGAGGAACTGGCGCCGCAGGGGTTCTCGCTGGCGACCGACATCGCCGAGTGGCTGGTGAAGCAGAAGGTGCCGTTCCGGATCGCTCACGAAGTCGCCGGTGCGTGCGTGCAGGAATGCGAGAAGCGCGGGATCGAGCTGTGGGACCTGTCCGACGACGACCTCGCCGCGATCTCCCCGGAGCTGACCCCCGAGGTGCGGACCGTGCTGAGCGTCGAAGGATCGATTGCCTCCCGCAACGGTCGCGGCGGTACGGCGGGGGACCGGGTCGCCGAACAACTCGCCGAACTCCGCGCCCGCGCCGCCGACCACGCCAAGCACCTCGGCTAGAACGCGGCCTCGGCGGTCACCTTGTCGAAGTTCGTCGTGTAGGTGCCCTCGGGGAGGCAGTTCATCGTCTCGATCTGACCGGCGAGTAATTCACCGGTGTTGCACATGACGTTCGCCATCACCTCGTCACCGCGCAGGAACTTGACGGTGACGAACATCGTGGAGGCGTCGTCGCTGATGTTCTTGGCCTTGCCGACGATCGTCAGACCGATGCCGGAGTCCTTGATCGTCCAGCCCGCCAGCACCTGATGCTTGCCGAGCGCGAACGCCGAACCGACCGTCACCACACAGGGCGCATCCTGGTCGGCGCAGGCGACCTTCGTCGCGGGCGCCTTCGGTTCGACGGCCTTCGTGGCTGCGGGTGCGGTCGCCGGATTGTTGCTGCCGGCACCGGGCTTGGTGGTGTCCCCGCCGCCTGAGGCGATGGCGATGGCGATGAGTACGGCGAAGACGGACCCGATCACGAGCAGCACCGTGCGGCCGGTGTGCTTCTTCTTCGGCGGTCCTTGCTGCGGATGGATCGGTGGCTGGAAAAGCTGCGGCGGTTGCGGTGGCGATGCCATGCGGATGGTCCCCCGTGAGTTCGCTCGGGGTCGAATGACCCCAGCCAGCTCGATCCTCACTGCCCACCGACCGGACGACCAGGGTCTTTGGTCACTCTGAGCCGGGACACCGGGCGCTGTCCGCGACCGCCTGCCTTAGAGTTCCGGGCATGCCTGTACGCCGTACGTCGCTGGCGCGCCCGGTTCTCGAAGTGGCGCCGGCCTTGCTGGGGGCGGTGTTGCGCCGGACCACCGACGAGGGCACCGTCGCGGTCCGGATCACCGAGGTCGAGGCGTACGACGGGCCCAACGACCCTGGTTCGCATGCGTACCGGGGTCAGACCGCCCGCAACGCGGTGATGTTCGGCCCGCCCGGCTTTCTCTACGTCTACTTCACCTACGGCATGCACTTCTGCATGAACATCAGCGCCGGCCCGGACGGACAGCCGTCCGCAGTCCTCCTGCGAGCCGGCGAGGTCACCGAAGGCCTCGACCTCGCCAGAGCCCGCCGCGGCGCCGCCCCACCCACCGCGTCGGCGACCGCCTCGGCCTCCGCGGCGACCTCGGCCTCCGCGGCGACCTCGGCCTCCGCGGCGACCTCGGCCGTGCCGGCGTCGGCGTCGGCGGAGCCGGCCGCTCCGGCGGGTGCTGGACTTCGGCGGATCGCGGACCGGGATCTGGCTCGTGGACCGGCTCGGCTTTGCGTCGCGTTGGGGATCACTCGCGACGCCAACGGTGTCGACCTGCTGTCCCGAGACTCTCCGGTCCAGCTCCTACCCGGCACACCCTTCACCGGCACCCCAGCGACCGGCCCGCGTGTGGGACTTCGCGAAGCCGCCGACCGGCCGTGGCGGTTCTGGATCCCGGGGGAGCCGAGCGTCTCGCCGTACAAGCCGCATGTGCCGAAACGTCGTTAGCGGTTGGCCAGCTCCAGCACGAAGTCGAGCTGGGGGAGACCGTGCTCGACCTCGGGATCCGGGAAGAGCCCGACGTGATGAACTCCGGCCGCGTTCAACGCGTCCAGGTGAGCCGCCGCGTCGTCGAGGGTGCCGATCGGGCCGATCTCGGTCCACCAGTCGACCGGCATCGTGACCAGCCCGGGCACACCCTGCTCGTCGAACCGCTTGAGCAGTTCGTCGTAGAACGGCAGTGTGGCCAGCCCCGGGTTCTTCTCGCCGATCAACCCGGCCAGCCAGGGCGCGGTCCACTCGTACGCCGTCTTGCGGTCGGAGCGCACGCAGAACGCCGAGAAGACGGCGACAACGAAGCCTTCCGGCGACCCGGCCTGCTCGACAGCGGCCCGTACGTACGACGGGCTGGCCGGCTCGGCGAGCACGACACCTCCGGCGACCCGGCCCGCCAACGCCATCGACTTCGGCCCGCGCACCCCGAGCAGGATCGGCGGCGCGGTGGCCGGGGGAGCGTCGAGCTTCACCTTGTCGAGGTGCACGTACTGGCCGTCGACGGTCACCTCCTCACCCGCGAGCAGCCGGTCGACGGCGACGGTGACCTCCTCGAGGGCGGTCAGCGGCGACTTCGGCCGCACGCCCATCTGGCCCATCCAGTCCTGGACGCCGTGGCCGATGCCGGGCAGGAACCGGCCCGGCGCGAGCGCGTCCAGCGTCGCGAACTCCATCGCGGTGACAGCGGCCGTCCGCACCACCGCGGGCACGATGCCGAGGCCGACGGTCAGCCGTTCGGTCACGCTCAGCGCGGCCGACACCAGCGACGGGCCGGCGGTGTAGAAGCAGTCCTCGATCACCCACAGTTCGTCGGCGCCACCCGCATCCAGACGCCTGGCGACGTCCTTCACCAGGGCGGCGGGATAGGTCCGCGGGAAGCACATCCCGATGGCAGCGGAGGTCAGTGTCATATCGAGACCGTAAAGGTCGCCGCCGACAGTCTGGTGAACAGGCGTACGGGACCTTCGGACGGGTAGGTTTCGGGCATGGCCCGACAGCACTACTCCTCCCGCCTGGAGGACTGGTTCAACGCAGGCGTGCAGGCGATCCTGCGCCGTCGCGGCTGGCGGGAGCGGATCATCCCGCATGTCGGCTACGGCAACCACGAGTACGTCCGGGTGCTGGCCCGCGTCGTGCTCAGCCGCGATCCGCGCAACCAGCCCCGCTACGACGAGGACCAGGTGGTCCGCGGCTGGAAGGTGTTCGTCACCGCGCCGGCGACCGGAGTACAGGTGGCGGTCACGGTGGACGGCCAGAGCTTCGAGGCGACCACCGACCGCGGCGGATTCATCGACCTGTCCGTCCCGGTCGTCCTGCCACCGGGCACCCACGAGATCAGCCTCGGCGTGCACGGCGAGCGGCAGGCGCGGGCGCAGATCGTCGTACCGGACCCGGACGCCACCTTCGGACTGGTCAGCGACATCGACGACACGGTGATGCTGACGATGCTGCCGCGTCCCATGATCGCCGCGTGGAACACCTTCGTCCGCGACGAGCAGGCGCGACGCGTGGTACCAGGCATGGCCGAGATGTACCGCGAACTGCTGTCGGACCATCCCGGTGCGCCGATCTTCTACCTGTCGACCGGTGCGTGGAACACGGCTCCGACCTTGACCCGGTTCCTCGCGCGGCACGGCTTCCCGGCCGGTCCGATGCTGATGACCGACTGGGGGCCCACCAACACGGGCTGGTTCCGCAGTGGGCGCGAGCACAAGCGCACGGCTCTGCGACGGCTCGCAGCCGAGTTCCCCCAGGTCCGCTGGGTCCTGGTCGGCGACGACGGGCAGCACGACCCGCAGCTGTACGGCGACTTCGCGCAGACCCACCCGGATCACGTCCGCGCTATCGGCATCCGCCAGCTGACCCCTGCCGAGCAGGTGCTGTCGCACGGTCTCCCGGTGCCGAACCCGGACCCGGGCGCCCACGACCCGCACCGCCCCACCGCCGCCACAGTCCACGGCCCCGACGGCCACGCCCTGGTCGCTCAGCTACGCGCAGTCCTGTCCCGCCCGGAAGCCACGTAATCGTTGCTGGCACCCTTGTTGTCGAACACGACGCACAAGGAGACCAAGTGACCGACAGCGGGACCGCAAGCCGCACGCAGGTGCTCGACGACCTGGACAGCCGCGGCCTGATCGCGCATTCGACCGATCCCGACGTACTGCGCGCCGCCATGGCCGCGGGGCCGATCACCTCCTATGTGGGCTTCGACCCGACCGCGCCGAGTCTGCACATGGGCAACCTGCTCCAGCTGCTCACCCTCCGGCGCCTGCAGCTGGCCGGTCACAACACGATCGGCCTGGTCGGTGGCGCCACCGGCCTGATCGGTGACCCCAAGGAGTCCTCCGAGCGGGTGCTGAACCCCAAGGACGTCGTCCAGCAGTGGGTGGAGCGGGTGCGCGGTCAGGTGGAGCGGTTCGTCGACTTCGACCAGACGCTGCCGAACCCGGCGCGGATCGTGAACAACTACGAGTGGACCAAGGACCTCAACACCCTCGACTTCCTCCGCGACATCGGCAAGCACTTCCCGGTGAACCGGATGCTCGGACGCGAGGTGGTGAAGGCCCGGCTGGAGCAGGGGATCAGCTACACCGAGTTCAGCTACGTGCTGCTGCAGTCGCTGGACTACCTCGAGCTCTACCGGCGACATGGCTGCACGCTGCAGACCGGGGGAAGCGACCAGTGGGGCAACCTGACGGCCGGCGTCGAGCTGATCCGGCGGGCGGACGGCGGCAAGGTGCACGCGCTGGCCACTCCGCTGGTGACCAAGGCCGACGGGACCAAGTTCGGCAAGACCGAGTCGGGGACTATCTGGCTCGACCGTGAGCTGACTTCGCCGTACGCGTTCTACCAGTTCTGGTTCAACACCGACGACCGCGACGTGATGCAGCTGGTGCGCTTCTACACCTTCCGTACTGCGGAGGAGATCGCCGCGCTGGAAGAGGCGACCGCCGAGCGACCGTATGCGCGCGAGGCCCAGCGTGTGCTCGCTGAGGACGTCACGACTCTCGTGCATGGCGAGGAGGAGACCCGCCGGGTCCAGGAGGCGTCGAAGGCCCTCTTCGGGCAAGGCGAACTGGCTGCGCTGAACGCGGAGACGCTGGTAGCTGCGCTGCGAGAGGCGCCGCACGTGGAGCTTGCAGCAGGTGAGCCGATGCCGACGTACGGCGACCTGTTGGTGAAGGCCGGCCTGGTGGCCAGCAAGTCCGCCGCGCGGCGCACTGTCGCCGAGGGCGGGGGATACCTGAACAACGTGAAGGTCAGCGACGCGGAGTACGTACCAGGCGCCGACGACCTCCTGCCGGGTGGCGCGCTCGTACTGCGACGCGGGAAGCGTTCATTTGGAGGGGTTCTGGCCTCGACCGCGGGGAGCTGACGAGTCGCCGGTGGCTCCGGGCGCCATCCCACAGAGTGGATGCCGAGGGCAAATTACAGCCGTGTGATTCGACCCACCGGATATGGATTTGACCGGCTACCGGGAAGCCACGTAATGTTCTTCTTGTTGGAGCGAGTGCGGGACGCGGAAGCGGCCGGTCGCTCCGAACCCCCCAAGGCTAGCTGAGCCGAACCGCGTCTTCTTGACTCGGGGCGGTAGCGCCGACGCGGGTAGTGGATCGGAAAAAGTCGGGCTTGACCCGGTGGATCTGGTCCGGTAAGGTAGCGCAGGTTGCCCCGGAGTCCAGGCCGAAAGGTCGCGGACGCGGTGTGCGCCCGATTCTTGAGAACTCAACAGCGTGCCGAAAGTCAATGCCGAAATTTAGCATTAACCCCCTTCACGGGTCTCGGTGGTAGCAGGTCTGTCTTGGCCTCTTCGAGGTTTGGATGGTCTGGTGTCGTCGTGGATTCGTGTTGGATTCCTTTGTAATTTTTCTGGATTCAAGTCAGTTTGATTTGTTTCTGATTGCAATGGATCGTTTTTCGTTTGTCTGTTATCCACAGCTTGCTGTGGTTGACATATAGATTTCAACGGAGAGTTTGATCCTGGCTCAGGACGAACGCTGGCGGCGTGCTTAACACATGCAAGTCGAGCGGTAAGGCCTCTTCGGGGG